>JAJBVQ010000258.1 GCA_020859745.1 Rikenellaceae bacterium | reverse complement strand
TGTTGATGCTCTTGATACGCAGCGGGGTCAGCGAGGTCGAGAAGTTCACGAAGTTCACGGCGGCGATGCCGATCACCAGCAAGGCGATAGCCAAAAGAATATCGGTCGTCGCCCGTTTGCCGTGCTCGGTCATCGAATCGCCCAGACCCGGCCGCTGGTCATAATATACGTCCGACAAGAGGGTGATCCCGGCTTTCGGGTCGGCCGACCACTGCATCTTGGAGCCGAGATCGAAGCGGCTCCAGTCCGCCTCCACCTGTTTCGGATCGGCCCCCTTGTGGAGCAACACGTACATCTGGTAGTTGCACGACCCCCACTCGCCCTCGTTCTGCCTGTCCGCCAAAGGCAGGTAGAGGGTATTCTTGAATTGCGAGTTGGCCGGGAAGTCGCGGTAAACGCCGCCCACCTCGTAATCGGTTCCGTTCACAGTCACTTTACGACCTAACACGCCGGTTTGCTGCCCGAAAAAAGTCCGGGCCAGCGAAGCCGGAAGCAGCGCCTTGGTCGGCTCTTTCAGGGCGTCGGCCTCCCCTTCGATCATCGGCAGGGAGAAGATCTTCCCGAACGAGGCTTCGGCTTGCGGCACCGGCTGCACGAAACCGGTTTTGGCCCCGTTCCGCTCCACCGTGACATAAGACTCGATAAAGGGGGGCCGGATCAGCACATAGTCCTCGATGGCGGCCGACATAGACCCGAACTCCGAGCCCATCGGCCGGGGCACGATAGGCAGCACCCCCTCGGTGACATTCAGCTCGGCCCGGTAGATGCGGTCGGCGTTCGGGTGGAACTTATCGTATGAGAATTCATACCTGACTTGCATCAGGATCAGGACGAAGGCGGCGAACGCCACCGAAAGCCCCAGGATATTGAGCGCCGATGCCATCTTGAACCGGCGCAGGGTATTTATAAAATTGCGGAAAATCGTTTTCATTTCTGTAAATCCGTATCAAAAAAAGGCGTAAAAAAAGTGACAGGGGGAGCCATACCGTCAAACTCCCCTGTCACCTTCAAGACGCATCCGCTTTCCGAATCGGATGCGTCCGGTACTGGTTTTAACAGCACGTTAAAGTATGTCAGGCACCCGGTGCCGCCGTCTATTTAAGCAGCAACACCTCGTTGTCCCCATAAGTCTCGTAGCTCGAAACGATCACCTTCTCGCCGTCGTCCAGCCCTTCCAGCACCTCGTAGTACTGCGGGTTCTGGCGCCCGATCTTCACCGGACGGCGGTAAGCCTTCTCGCCGTCGGGCGACACCACGAATATCCAGCTGCCCCCGGTGGTCTGGTAGAACGCGCCGCGCGGGATGATGATCGCCTCGGTGGGCTGGCCCAGCTCCAGGTTGATATAGTAGGTCTGCCCGGAGCGTATATTTTCGGGACGGTCGCCCGTCAGGTAGCACCACGTGCGGAACTGGCCGTTGCGCACCTCCGGGAAGACGGTCTTGACCACCAGCCCGAACTTGCCGCCCTGGCGCTCGAAAGTCCCCTCGAGGCCCGGTTTCACGCGGTCGATATAGTGCTCGTCGATCATCGCCTCGATCTTGTAGTCGCTCAGGTCGTTGATCTGCCCCACCTTGGTGCCCGCCGTCACATACTGGCCCAGCACCACGTCCAGCAGCCCCAGCTCGCCGTCGATATTGGCCTTCACGTTCAGGTTATCGACCCGCTGGCGGATCAGCTCCATGTTCTTCTTCATGCTTTCGAGGCTGATCTCCATGTTGACCACCTGGAGGCTCCGGAACAGCGAGTCCTGCTCCTGGCGCTCGTACACCAGCGTTTTCTGCTTGATGGCCAGCTCGTAATCCTCCTTGGCCTGCTGGTACTCCTCGTCCGAAATCAGGTTCTCCTTGTGGAGCGCCTCGTACTGTTCGAACTTCCGTTTCTTGCGCGTGACCTCCATTTCCAACTGGAGCCGCTCCTTTTGCAGGTTCAACTTCTCCTGCTCCATGCTCACGCGGGTGTTGCGCAGCAGGTTCTCCTTCTCGGCCAGGTCGGCCTCGCTGGTCAGGATCTGCATGTTCAGCTGCGGGTTCGTCAGCTTGACGATCACGTCGCCCTCTTTGACCAGCGCCCCCTCCTCGACCACCTTCACGTCCACGTTACCGCTTTCGAGCGGGCTGACCTGCACCGTGGTGATCGGCAGCACATTCCCATTCACCCGCACGTAGTCGTTGAACTGCCCCTTGCGGGCCGTCTCGATCGTCACCGTGCGGCTGTCCACTTTCAGCGACGAGCTGTGGTCGCCGAAGATCAGCCAGATCAGGATCAGCAGCAGCGCGGCTCCGCCTGCCACATAAGGGATATGTTTTTTCTGCAGCCCTTTTTTCTTTTCTAAAACTCTGTCCATGGTTGTTTATGCTAAATTTTTCGTTTTTATTTCACGATTCTGTCCTTATCCGGTGCCATCGCCGTGCCACACAATTCAAATCAATGAATTACAATACAATACATCTCAACTTCCTCATCCGGACCGTCTATTTCTTTGACACTGCGCGTCTAATATTTGGACACGCGCCCGGATAACCCGCGCTATTCGCTGAGCAGCGGAATGCCCTTGTAGTAATCCACCAGCTTGCGTTTGGCCTGCCAGGTCAGCTCGGCGTTAAGCAGCGTCGCCCGCGCTTCGAGCAGCTGGTTGGAGGTCGTTTGCAGGTCGAGCGCGCTGAGCAGCCCCTCCTGGTATTTGCGCTGCGCCACCTTGTAGGCCAACAGCCGGGCATGCACCTGCTTTTCGGCCTGCAACCTTTCGGAATAGGCCCCGTTCAGGTCCAGCACCGCCTGCTCCACCTCGATCGCCACCTTGCGCTGCGTCTCGATATGGGTCTGCCCGCTGCTGCGCAGGTCGTTGCGTTTGCGGACGATATTGGTCTGGCGGCTCCATCCGCCGAAGATCGGCACGCTGAGGTTCGCCGACAGCGATTTGGAGATATTGTCCTTGAACTGCTTCGAGAAATCGGTGGCGCTCTGCTTCAGGTTCTTGTAATAGCTCGTCCCGATGCCCGCCGAAGCCGACAGGGAGGGGAACAGCCGCGCCTTGGCCGTCGACAGGTCGAGCTTGGCGATCCGCACGTCCATCATCGACATCCGGGTGTCCGGCAGCGTCGCCATCGCCACATCGACCACCTCCGACACCTCGGCCGTTTCGACCGCCGGAACCGCGAACCGCTGGGCCGTGTCGATCTTCAGCGCAGCCTCCGGCGGATAGTTCATCACCTCTTTCAGCTTGAGCTCCATCGTCTTCACGTTATTTTGCACCTTGGTCAGGTTATACTCGTCGGCCGCCAGCGTCGCCTCCAGCTGGGCCACGTCCGCCGCCCCTTTCAGCCCGAGGGTCATCATCCGGCGCCCCTGCCGCAGGTTCTCCTGCGAGGCGTCCAGCTGCTCGCGCGCCAGGGTCAGCGTACCCAGCGCATAGGTAAAGTTGAAATAAGCGTTCAGCGTCTCCAGCGAGATATTGTCCTCCACCTGCTTCTGCGCCTCCTCGCCCCGGAGTTTCGAGATTTTGCTGGCCCGGGTATTGTTGATCAGCTGCAACCCGTTGAACACCGTGATTCCGGCGTTCAGCCCGTAGCTGTTGCTCAGGGTGTTGACCGTCGTGTAGGTGTTGCTTCCCGGGTCGACGTTACGCCCGAACCCGGCCGAGACCCCGACGCTCCCGCTAAGCGACGGCAGGTGCTGGAGGATCGCCTCGTGGTACGAAGCCTTGAGGTTGGCGCTGGCCAGCTGTTGGCGCACCGCCCGCGGGCTGTTCTCGATGGCATAGCGCATGCACTCCTGCAAATTCCACATTCTTGCCGTGTCGGCCTCCTGCGCCCGCACCCCGAATACCGTCAGGCCGGCTATAAACGCGAATGTAATCACTCTTTTCATGTTCAGATCGTATTTCGTTCCGTGTAAGAAATCATTGTTTGACCTGTTTCAGACCAACGGGTATGCCAAATCGCTAATTCATTGATACTATGCAGACTCTCGTTTCAGCCCGGTTTCGGAAATGTCTATTTTTTTGACACTCCTGTCTATTTTTTTGACAGCAAAGTTATATCTTTGCCCAATCTAACACCCGCCCCCGGGCCGAGACTATGAAAAAAGAAGGAACCATCGTCGTCGTAGACGACAACCGGAGCATGCTCACCGCCGTCGAGATCCTGCTGAACGGCATTTTCGAGAAAGTGGTGACCCTGGGCAGCCCCAACCGGCTGCTCACCACCCTGCGCGAAGTCAAGGCCGACGTGCTGCTGCTGGACATGAACTTCAGCTCCGGCATCAACAGCGGCAACGAAGGGCTCTACTGGCTCTCGGAGGTCAAGAAGGCCGATCCCTCGATCGAGGTGGTCCTTTTCACCGCCTATGCCGACATCGACCTGGCGGTCAAGGCCATGCAGCGGGGCGCGACGGACTTCGTGGTCAAGCCGTGGAACAACGCCAAGTTGGTCGCTACGTTGCAGGCCGCGCTGGCCCTGCGCAAATCGAGGTCGGAGGCCAAACAGCTGGGGGATATCAAGCGCTCCTTCTCGCCCGAGGGCTCCGAGAACGGCATGTTTTGGGGTACCTCGCCGGCCATGCGGCGGCTGCGCGCCATCGTCGAAAAAGTGGCCGACACGGACGCCAACATTCTCATCACGGGCGAGAACGGGACGGGAAAAGAGATGCTGGCCCGCGAGATACACCGCCTGTCGGCCCGCAAGGACGAGCTGATCGTGACCGTGGACCTGGGGGCGATCCCCGAGACCCTGTTCGAAAGCGAGCTGTTCGGCCACATCAAAGGGGCGTTCACCGACGCCCGTACCGACCGGGCAGGCAAGTTCGAGGCGGCGTCCAACGGCACGCTGTTCCTCGACGAGATCGGGAACCTGCCCTACCACCAGCAGGCCAAGCTGCTGACCGCCATCCAGAGCCGCAGCATCGTGCGCGTGGGAAGCAACGCCCCCATTCCCGTCAATATCCGGCTCATTTCGGCCACCAACCGCGACCTGAACCAGATGGTGGCGGCGGGCGAGTTCCGCGAAGACCTGCTCTACCGCATCAACACCATCCACATCGAGATACCGCCGCTGGCCCAGCGCACCGAGGACATCGTGCCGCTGGCCCAGATATTCCTGAAACGCTACGCGGCGAAATACAACAAGACGTGCGCCGGCTTCGACGACTCCGCCCTCGATAAGATGATCGGCCACAACTGGTCGGGGAACATCCGCGAATTGCAGCACACGGTCGAGAAAGCGGTCATCATGGCCGACGGGGAGCTGATCTCGGCCGACGAGTTGCTGATCTCGCGTAGGGAAGGCAATGCCGGCACCCAGGCCATCGCTCCCTCGACTCTGGAGGAGATGGAACGGTCGATGATCGCCAACGCCCTCCAGCGGCACGGCGGGAACCTCTCGGCGGTGGCGGCGCAACTCGGCGTGACGCGCCAGACGCTCTACAACAAGATCAAGAAGTACAACCTGTAACGCGCCCGGCGCCGCACAACACCCACCTCCGCCATGCTCAACTTCCGGGTGACATTCAAGCTGCTGGCCATGCTGCTCCTGCTGGTGGCCAGCTCGGTAGCGACCCTGCTGCTCGTCCAGCGTGAATACTACACCCTCGCCGTCTTCTCGGCCGTCATTCTGGTCAGTTCACTCACAAGCATCATCCGCTTCAACAACCGGAACGCCCGCAAGCTGATGTTTATGTTCAGCTCCATCGAGAACGGCGACTACTCTTTCAAATTCACCGTCAGTGGCCGCAACCGGCACAACACGCTGGTCAACCAGTCGCTCAACCGCATCCACGAGCTGCTGACCAAAGCCCGCGACGAGACCATCGAACAGGAGAAATACTTCCAGCTGATCCTCGAAAGCGTCACCACCGGCATCGTCATCATCAACGAGCGGGGCAACGTCACCCAGACCAACCGGGAGGCGATCCGGCTCCTGGGCATCGAGCCTTTCACCCATATCGCCCAGCTCTCGCGGCTCGACGAGCGGTTCC
Source organism: Rikenellaceae bacterium (assembly GCA_020859745.1). GTDB lineage: Bacteria > Bacteroidota > Bacteroidia > Bacteroidales > Rikenellaceae > Rikenella. Next base: position 81 of record JAJBVQ010000258.1, on the reverse strand, counting down.
CGGCCCTGATGCGCGAAATTGAAGCCGGGGAGAGCAGGCAGCTGACGTGCAACAACGAGCGGGGATCGGTCACCCTTTCAG
>JAJBVQ010000011.1 GCA_020859745.1 Rikenellaceae bacterium | reverse complement strand
TCCGCTCGTCCATCGGCAGCTTCTGTTCGCGGAAAATGGCCGGTATCATCTTCGCGCCGCCCACCTCGTGGCCGTGGAATGTCCAGCTAACCCGGTCGTTCCACGCTTTGGTCCGCGGCTTACCGATGTCGTGGAGCAGGGCCGCCCACCGCAGCCAGAGGTTGTCGGTGTGCGGCACGATATTGTCCAGCACTTTCAACGTATGGACAAAGTTATCCTTATGCGCCCGCCCGCGGACGGTATCGACCCCTTTGAGCTTGGTAAGCTGCGGAAAAATGAGTTCCAGCAGCCCGCTTTCGTCGAACAGCCGCCACCCTTTCGACGGTCGAGGCGAGCGCATGATCTTTTCCACTTCCGTGGCGATCCGCTCCCGCGAAATGATCTTGATACGCTCCCGGTTGCGCCGGATGGCCGCAAAGGTCTCCGGCTCGATCCGGAAGTCGAGCTGGGTAGCGAAGCGGATGGCCCGCACCATTCGGAGCGGGTCGTCCGAAAAAGTGGTGTCCGGGTCGAGCGGCGTCCGGATCAGCTGCGCTTCCATGTCCTCCATCCCTTCGAACGGATCGACCAACTCGCCGAAGTTGTCGGCGTTCAGCCCGAAGGCCATGGCGTTGATGGTGAAATCCCGCCGCCGCTGATCGTCCTCCATCGTGCCGTCCTCGACGATGGGCTTGCGCGAGTCGGCGCGGTACGACTCTTTGCGCGCCCCCACGAACTCCACCTCCCACTCCCCGACGCGCAGCATGGCGGTGCCGAAATTCTTGAATACGTTTACCTTGCTGCCCACTTCGCGCCCCAGCTCCTCGGCCACGGCGATCCCCCCGCCGGTGCCGCCGCCCACGACCACCACGTCGATGTCGGTGCACGGGCGCAACAGGTAGTAGTCGCGTACGAAACCGCCGATCACGTAAGCCCGCACGCCCGTGCGGTCGGCGATGGCGCCGATCCGGCGGAAGAGGGGATCGGCGAGCGCCCGGTTATTTTCCCCCATTGGCCGCATTCTGGAGTTTCTGCAAATAGAGTCGCACGGTGTTTTCCAATCCCAGGTACAGGGCTTCGGAGATCAGGGCATGTCCGATGGAGACCTCCAGCAGCCCCGGAACGTTGGCCGCGAAGTATTCGAGGTTTTCGAGGCTCAGGTCGTGCCCGGCATTGACCCCCAAACCGCATTCTCCTGCGGTTTTCGCTGCCGCCACGAATGGTGCTATAGCCGCTTCCCGGTTCCCCGGATAATCGGTGGCATAAGCCTCGGTATAGAGTTCCACGCGGTCGGTTCCCGTCGCTGCCGCCGCTTCGACCATCTTCGGATCGGCGTCCACGAAGATGGAAACGCGTATCCCGTTGGCCTTGAACTGCGCCACAATGTCCCGGAGCATGTCCCGGTTGGCGATGGTGTCCCACCCGGCATTGGAGGTGATGGCATCGGGGCCGTCCGGCACCAGCGTGACCTGTGCGGGCCGCACTTCGTTCACCAGTTGGATGAACCGTTCGCCGGGGTACCCTTCGATGTTGAATTCGGTGGTGAGGATGGACTTCAGCGCCCGCACGTCGGCGTACCGGATGTGCCGTTCGTCGGGCCGGGGATGCACGGTGATCCCCTGCGCGCCGAAACGTTCGATGTTCCGCGCGGCTTCGAGCAGGTCGGGCATATTGCCGCCCCGCGAGTTGCGCAGGGTGGCGATCTTATTGATGTTTACGCTTAACTTGGTCATATTTTGATTATTTTTGCTTCGGTTTAGCTCGTCTGTAATGCCGGAGCCAGCGGGACGCAATCGTGGCGCGTATGCGGCAAGAATTGCAGGCCTCCGCCGGGGGTGGCTCCGGTCCGCGCCATCCTGCGGATGGCCATAACGAACGCTTCAAACTACAAAGATAGCAATTTTTGAACCACCGCTTTATGAAAATCGCCCTCTACTCCCGTCCCGAGAACCTCTCGCTGCCAATCATCACCGACGAGCTGCGGCGGCGCGGGCTGGACTTTACGCTCAATCCCGAAGGCCCGGCGGGGTATGATCTGGCGCTGAGTTTCGGCGGCGACGGCACGTTCCTGAGCACCGTACGGAAGATGGGCGAGAGCCATATCCCGATCCTGGGGATCAACTCCGGCCGGCTGGGGTTTATGGCGGCCGTGGCGCTGGAGGACATCGGCAAGGCCCTGGATGAGCTTAGGGACGGCCGCTTTACCATCGAGGAACGCACTTTGTTACAGGTGGCCGGGGGAGTGAAAGGGCTGGCGGTCAATGAATTCACCATACAGAAGGATGGCACGGCGATGGTTTCGGTCGAGATCGGGATCGACGGCGAGAATGTGGCTACCTATTGGGCGGATGGGGTGATCGTTTCGACCTCCACCGGATCGACGGCCTATTCGATGAGCGTCGGCGGAGCGATCCTCGCTCCGGGCTGCCGGTGCCTGATTCTGTCGCCGATCGCGCCGCACAACCTCAATATCCGGCCGCTGGTGGTGCCGGATACGAGTGTCGTTACGCTGAAGGTGATGACGCGGAACGGGGAGGGTGCAATCGCTACGATCGACAACCGGGAGTGTCTGGTGGCGGACGGCACGGCGTTCGAGCTGGCCAAGGCCCCGCATATGCTGCGGGTGATCCGTCCGGCGGGTAACTCGTTCTATAAGACGCTTCGCAACAAACTGTTGTGGGGCGTGGATGCCCGGAATAACAATTAGAGACTTATTTTCCGACCCGCGACGCGGGCGGGGTGGGTCTGCTTTCCGTCTCCCCCTTCCGTATCCCCGTCACTCCCGTACGCAGCGGACAGGTTGGCCGTCTCCCCGGAGACCGGTGTAGTTGTCAGGCACGACGGTGCCGTAGTCGATACGCAGGCGCGACGATATAGACCCGCTGACGGTGGTGCTCCAGTAATATCCTATCCGGTGATACCCATTTTTGCCGGTGGCTGCTTCCCGAAGGCCGTTTGCAGAGTACCATGCGGGGCTTCCATTGACTTGCGGAGTTTTCCAAAGACGGCCGACCGTTGAGTCATCGCCGTTGTTCCATGAACCGTTGGCTGCGGTAAACGACTGCCACGGACACAGGTTGCCCGCACCGCTGCGCGGCACCCGCCAGCCTGCCGGGCACGGGTCGAAAAGGGTCTTTAAATCGTCCCGCCAAAGCGAGGCGTTCTGCGGCGCAGTCCAGTCACCGTCAGAGGCCGAGAAATAGAAGCCGGAGAGGTTGCGGATCGCGCCCGCTGAATCGTTTAGTTGAAAGTGACGCCTCCGGTGATACTACCCGGATTATCCGTGTCGACGCCCCATGCGCCCGAGGCCGAGGTCATCGAGATGCGGGTGTCCGCCGCATTGGCCCCGGTGATGCGCACCGTCATATCGTAGATATTGTTCCGGCGGATATTGTAATCCGAGATCACATCTGCCCCTAAGTAGAATTTGTAACTCAGGGTGGCCTTGTTCCCGTCCTTGAAGGTGTATTCACCCTGAAGGTCGATATAGGTGCAGTACTGTCCCTGCCCGGCCGGCGCCGTCAGCTCCGTTTTATCGAAAGAGGTGCTTCCCGTTCCCGTCCCGCGCATATTTTCGGCCAGATACCAAGTGTAAGTTCCCGCCGCCGGATTTGCGGTCGCCGTATAGGCCGCGAAGTTGGCGCCCGCAGCCGGATAGACCGCATCCGACGGTTCCAAATAGGCTTGTTTTGACGCGGCGTTGCAGATTTGCAGGCTCTTGGCCGCGAAAGACTCCCCGCTGGGCAAAGACAGCGACCATGTGAATTTGGCTTTCGCCACGGCCCGTTTCATCTGCACGGCAGTCGGAAGTCCCGCCGCCGTGATGTCGCCTTTGTAGATCCCCGAAATAAGCAGGTAGCGGGCACTCGCGTCCGCACCGGTGTGCAGGGTTCCTTCGGCTGCGTTTTTGGCCAGTGCCAGGAATGCGCTCCACGTTCCCGCATAATCTTGGAAAAGCGTGGCGTCGAACGTGTTGGCCACGAAAGCCACCGTTTGCGACGTCCCGTTGGAGAGCGTCACTGGGAAATTCTGCGGATTGTACGACGCATAGTATCGGCTCCGCACGCAGGCCCCGCCAGCGTCGAACTGGATGACCCAGATGTTGGCCATGTCGTCCTCGTGCATGCCCGCGGCCGGAATGACTTTGGTGTCCGTCGGGTCCATCTCGCCGCCGTTCACCGGGGTTCCCGCGAACGATCCTGCGTTCAGGGTGACGTTGAAGGTAGATTCGCCTCCTGTCAGGCCGCCCGTTCCCGGGCCGTTCTCCTTAGTGCAGGACGACAATACCGACCCTAAAGCCAAAGCCATAATTATGACATGGAATGTGCCTGTGCCTACGAATGATAGACTTCTTTTCATAGCGCTTACCGTATGTTTCGGGGCGTTCCGCGAAGGGTGCGTTGCGCCTCAATCTGACAGCAAAGTTACGAATAAATTCAATTTGGTGACATATAAATGATGAATATTCGCGATTTCTGGCAGTTTTATTATAAAAAAGAGGCCGGTTTCCTGCACGCAGGAATACCGGCCGGTTAGCTTTATAAAGTTCGGTTCGTCAGCGTTTTTTGCTTTTGCGCGCCTTGCCCGCCTTCTTCGCATGCTTGTCCTTGTGGGCTTTGGCTTCGCTCAATGCCGTACGTTTTTCGCCGGCGGGCAGTTTATCGACCTGTTCGCCCACGATCGCGCCCGACAGGCACCAATAGCTGAAACTCGATCCTTCGGGCTTGCCCTGCGGGATGGTGACTGCGATCGAGTGTTCGCCTTTGGGAAGGTCGCCCAGCGGGATGTAGACCGGATTGGTCACCATCCCCGGGCACCAGTTCGAGCGGCTCAGGTCGCTGGACGAGAGGCCGTTGCTGAAGTTGCCCGAAGCCGGGTTGCGGCGGCGGTACGAGGCGCAGTCCTCGCGCCACGGGATGAAGTTGAATATCCTCTGCCCGTCGAGGTAAACGGTGTTCTCTTTCTGGTTGAACTCGTCGCCGCCGCCCCAACCGCCATGGCCGGTGGTCAGGTAGACCAGCTGTGCTCCTTTCAGGTTCTGAGGCACGTTGACGGTCACCCGCAGCGAGTCGTCGCCCATGAATGACGGATAGTCCTGTCCTCCCTGTTCCATCAGGTTCAGCGAGTTGAAGACGGGTATAGCCGCCCGCTGTCCTTTCTGTCCGCCGCCGGGGTGGTATTTCAGGGTCAGGGAGAGCTTGTGGGCCTTTTCGGTCCAGTTGCCGATGTAGGCCCCGACCCAGACCTCGCCCTCCAGCAGCGGTGCCAGGTGGGTCACGTCCTGGTGGTAAATCACCGAGTCGGCCCACACCTGTCCCGGCACCTGATAGGAGTTATAGCCGCCTACGCCGAAGGGCGTGGCGAAGCGGAGCAGCTCCACCGGCGTGTCGTAGGTGTCGGTGGCGATGATCCCCGGATAATGCTTGCCGTTGTGCGATTCGAATGCGGGCACCGTGTTCAGGCCGTTCACCAGCGCGTCGAGGAACGACTTTTCTTTGCCCGTCGGGATAACGAATACCGAACCGATGCGGTCGTAGGCGTCCTTGTCGGCCTTCTGCACCACCTGTGCGAAGATGTCCCAGCCTTTGGAGGTCTCCGGCAGTTTGACTTTCCGCAGGATCACCGTTCCGCCGCTGAGGCGGTAAACCGTGTCGGATCGCAGGGAGTCGATCGTCCCCGGTGCGTTGCCGGCCGTGATGCCGATATACTCGTTGTCGAATACCGGAATGGTGATGACCCCCGCGTTGTTAATGCGGTAGCGGTACATGGGCGCATCCACCAGAGTGGTGAAGGTCGGGATCATCGGCCCGTCCGGAACGTTGATTTTTTCGATGGACTGCGCTTTGAGGCCGATGCGTCCGTTGCGCGAGGTCATCAGCACCAACCCTTTCGGCAGGTCGGCGGCGGGCTGGATCGTACCCTGCATGCCAGCTTCGTCGGTGAACCAGTATTTGATGGTGTTCGACTTGATGACGGTCGTCGCCACTTTGCATTTGTAGCCGCAGATCACCGTGTCGCTCGGCTCGATCTTCAGCGCCGAATCCAGCACGAACGGCTCCTCGGTGGCGATAACCGTCCCGTCCGGCATCTCGGCTACGCTGTAATATTTGTGCGTGCCGTAGTCGATATACTGCGTCTCGCTGACGCCGCGCCGCTGTTCGCCGCCGCGGGGAC
>JAJBVQ010000242.1 GCA_020859745.1 Rikenellaceae bacterium | reverse complement strand
CACACACACACATTCTCACTACCGTTCCCGCGCGTTAATATATTCATTCCCAGGAATTATACAAAAAGTATTTATTCTCTTTTTGCGGGATTTTCCTTCTTTCTGTCCTTACACATCCGGCTCTGCTCCGCTGTTGATCTAAACAGTCGGATAGCAACCCTATTCTTTTCCGTCAACCGGTTTTTTGCCCCGCGAACCTGTCGTTTGCCTGCGGCGTCTGTTGCCTTTCGGGCCGTACCGGCGCTGCCGGAGGCCCAAACTGCGGCTTTCAGGGCCGGATACGTCATATGAATAAATCATAATCAACGCTTTAACGATGAGGGGAATCGTAACAACACTATTCGTGGTATTGGGCTGTTGGGCGGGCGGCAACGTCTGCGCCCAGAAACTTACGGTCAAAACCAACCTGCTGTACTGGGCCACCGCGACTCCGAACCTGGAGGCCGAGTTCGGTCTCGGAGAGAGGACGACGCTCGATGTCGCGTTCGGCTACAACCCGTGGACGATGGACAAAAAGACGAACAAAAAATGGCGTCATTTCCTCGTCCAGCCGGAATTCCGCTACTGGTTGTGCCACCGTTTCCAGGGACACTTTTTCGGCGTGCATGCCGGGTACGGCCAATATAATATCGGAGCCACGCGCCTGTTGTGGCATGGCGATGCGGTGCGCGGCAGCAGGTATGAAGGCTGGGCTGTCGGAGCCGGGTTCTCGTACGGTTATTCGTGGATCCTGGGCCGCCGCTGGAACCTGGAGGCGACCCTGGGCGGGGGATACGCCTACTCGGATTACGAGCGGTACGATTGCGTGAAATGCGGCGCGCGGCGCAACAAGGATACAAAACACTATTTCGGGATTACGAAAGCGGGCGTCTCGATAATCTTTATGATCCGGTAAGATGAAAAAGAACCAATTCATTCCGATGCTGTTGTTCCCGGCGCTCTCGTTCGGGCAGGGGCGCCTCGAAATTTCCGGGGCCGAAATTGCGCGCGACCGCCGCGAAGTGCGGGTCGGTTTCACGGTGGAAGGACAAGAGAAGACCCCGCGCAGCGACTACAAGGCCGTGGTCGCCCCGTTCCTCTGCAACGGCAGCGATACGCTGTACCTGCCTGAGGCCGAGGTGGTCGGCCGCCGCCGTGCCGCCCGCGAACGGCAGGAAAGGCTGCTTCGCAAGGAAGCTGTGCCGCAGACCGCTACGGCCCCGGCCGGGGAGGCGCTGCATTACGCGTGTACCGTCCCCTACCAACGGTGGATGAAAGAGGTGCGGTTGGGCGTGAGGCAGAAGATTGTCGGCTGTGCCTGCGGGGTGATCCTCGGCGATGAAGAGTCGGTGGCCGGGGCAGTCCTTTACGTGCAGCCGGAACCGAAAGTAGCTCCCGGCGTCGTGCGTCGCCCGGTGGTGAAAGAGGTCAACCGCCGCTGGTCGTTCGGCGCCCGCGACATGGCTGTCTATTTCCGGGTGAACCGGGCGGAACTCGTGCCGGCGGATTTCGGCAACGAGGCCGCACTGAAAGAGATCGAGGCGGCTATCGTGAAGTTGATGAACGACCGCGATACCCGGCTGAACCATATCGAGCTTTGGGGGTATGCATCTCCAGAGGGGCCTTGGTCTTTGAACCGGCGACTTGCGGAAAACCGTGCCGAGGCCCTGCGCGATCGCCTGCTCGCCGGAGTGGAGGGGCTGGATTCGGGCAGTTTCAAACTGTTCAACGGGGAGGAGAACTGGGACGGCCTGCGCAGGATGGTCGCCGGATCGGACATGGAGTTCCGCGACGAAGTGCTCGGGATCATTGACAACGCCCCGGCAGAATTCCGCAAAGAGCGGTTGCAGAAACTGCGCGGAGGCAGGCCCTATCGCTACATGCTCGACAATTTTTATCCCGAACTGCGTAACGCCTGCTACATATCGGTCTACTTCGACGTAATGGAAGATCCGGCGGCGGACATCATCGAACGGGGCGTAGCCCTGCTGAACGCGGGGGATTACGGCGGTGCGCTGGAGGTATTGACGGATGCAGGGGACGATCTCCGTGCGTTCAATGCGACAGGCGTTGCGCTGATGATGCTGGAGCGCGAAGACGAAGCCCGCGTCTGGTTCGGTCGCGCGCTCGAATCGGGCGATGCGCAGGACCGCGAAGCGGCCAAGCACAACCTGCAACAGATAGGGAATTGATACGTTTCACTCACTTTTAAATTTAATTGGTATGAAAAGAGTTCTAATCACAATTTTGGGCGCGGCGGCATTGGTAGGTTGTTCGAAGAACAACGGCGCGCTTAAGGATGGCCCTTCCGGCGGTACCAAAACCGTGGTCGTGAATATGTCGACCCTGACCCAGGCCGCCAGCCGCGCCGCGGCTATCGGGGAGTCCGAATCGCTGACGGGTCAGTACGCCTCGGTGGACGATTGTATCGTTTACTTCCTGAACGCGAACGGCGAAGTCGTGAAAAAGGTGAACGACGGTGAGGTGTCGGACGAAAACGCGGTGTATTCGTTTGATGTTGCCAATAATTTTGACAATGACCAAGACCACCAGGGTTCGGAGGTCTTCACCGTGGAGACTTCGGCCGAAAAGGTTTACGTGCTTTGCAACGCGACGGACGCCAACTTGACGGATATATCGAATTGTACGTCACTGGCCGAAATAGAAGCGAAAACATACGCACTGAGTAGTCAGCATACCAATATCGTCAGTCCGCTTTTGGATGGCGAAGCGAGCATTACGGCTAAGGATGCCTCCGACGACGGGGTGCTGGATGACAAGGCATACGAGTACGTTGCCGAAGTCACGGTAACCCCGAAAGTGATGAGGCTGGAGATCCACGAGATCAAAGCCGCGCAGATCGGAGAAAACGTGCAGGCCGGCGACATTGTTTCGTTTAAGGTTGCGGGTATCTATGCCGAAGGGTACCATCCGACTTCGAGTGTAGGCGGTGAACTGCGCGGAACGGCATACGCCATCGGGAACAGTGTCGACCTCGACGACTATGCGGGTTACTGGATCACCCCGGCCACTGCGACATCTACGAACCAGAGCGTTGTGCCGGAGAACGGTAAAGTCTGGGGCTATACCCTCTTCCCGGAACCGGTGCAGGTCATCGTCAAACTGACCGATATCGAACGCTACACCTCCTATACGGACGCCTCTAACAACTCCACGGAAAAACTTGCTGATCCCAAGTATATCACCGTCACGGGCTTCAAGACTGCCGCAAGCGGCAGTGGGGATGTCGCTTTCGCAGGCGGCAGCGTATATAAAGTCGCCTCGATAGCGTTCAACGGCGAAGACCTGACCGACACCCCGAACCAGACCGAAAAGTCGGTCAAGGTGACGGTTACAGTCGCACCGTGGAACGAACAGACAATCTATCCAGACATGGCAGATTAAAGTGCCTCGGGGCCTGAGATTCCATATGCCGGGGGAAAATGAGATCGTCCCCCGGCCCGTTACCAACATTTTTTCATGAACCAAAAGTTCGCACGAATGCCTACCGGATGTAAAATAACCCGCCTTTGCCTGCTCCTGCTGGCCCTTATGGGCTTCTGGGGGTGTGTCAAAGAGGATCTTTCGGATTGCCGTCCGGGGATCGTCCTTGCCTACGACTATTCGCGGAATGCCGCCGGGGAGAACCTTTTCGGTCAGGAAGTGGATAAGACGACGGTCTACGCCTTCGATAAAGACGGTTATTACGTCGCACGGTATTCGGAAGCGGGGCCGCACCTCACGAACGATTACCTCCATTCCGTTCCGCTGCCCGAAGGGAAATATACCCTCGTGGTCTGGGCGGGGCCGCTCGACGACTATACCGTGGGCGAGATGGAAGACACCGAGTCCGGAACCGTCGCGCCTCCGGTCGAAGGCCGGACGCATATCGACGATTTCATGCTGAAGCTCCGTACCGACAAGTTCGGAGACCTGGAGGTCGATCAGTCCCTGTGTCCGCTCTGGCACGGAAAGGTATCGGAGGTCGTATCCGATTATACGGGACGCAACCGGTATACGGTAACCCTGACCAAGGACACCCGCCGCGTGGCGGTGAGTCTGACAGAGGGGGCCGCTTCCGGGAACCTTGACAGGGCCGTATCGCCGGGCGCACGCGACGGAGAGCCGCGCTACGCGGTGGAGCTGAGGGCCGGGAACGGCCGGTACACCTCCGGGAACAGCGTATGCGAGCATGCCTTGGAACTGAGGTATACCCCGCTCGGAATTACCTTTCCGGAGCCGCGGGTCACCCGGTACGATTTTACGACGCTCCGCCTGATGGCCGACCGTTCGTGCGGCTCCCGCCTCCTGCTCGTCGATACGCATACGGGCAGGGAACTGCTCGACCGGGGATTGGTCGACCTGATTTTCGACAATCCCGCGTTCGCCTCGCAGGATTATCTCGACCGCACCGAGGTGTTCAACATAGACCTGAACGTCGACGCTTCCGTTGAAGGATATCCGATGCGGATCACCATCCGGATCAACGGCTGGCAATTGATCGAAATAATACCGGAGGTCTGACCGCTCCGTTCCTATTCACCATACTTTGACCCGATGAAACACAGATTCCATATCGCGCTGCTGCTGGCCGCCCTCTTCGTCGCCGCCTGCCGGAAGGAGAGTCCCTACACGGACGTGCAGGACCGCACACTGACGTTCCGCATCGGCGAAGACGCTCACGCGGTTGACGATGACAATAAATTCAGTAACCTGTATCTTTTTTTCTTCGACGAAGGGGGGAATAACGTCAGGTCGTACTACCGGGAGATGACTTTGACCTCCGGTTATACGACCGATCTGAAGGTGCCGGAGAATTTTACAGGTTCGCTGACCGTGATCGCCAATTACAACAGTTCTTCGCTCGACAGGCAGATTTTATTGTCGATGAACAGGAGCGGATTTTGGGGTATGATGGCGCATAAGAGTTTGGGATTCAGTCCTAATCAGCTGCCTATGGTCAAGGAGGTCGAGGTCGGCCCGAACGACGAGGAGGTCGAGGTCCAGCTGGAGCGCCTGGTAGCCCGGATCGACCTCCATCTGTTCGCCGAAGACATGGATCCGGAAAAGGTGAAGGTCAAGAGCGTCACCCTGCGCAACCAGCTGGTCGGCACCGCCCTCGAAGCGGGCAAAATGCCCGGAAATTTCCCCAGGATATATCCCTATCCGGGCGCGCAGGAGGAGGACGCCGTAAAAGACGCGGCCACGCCCGGCGAACTGAAACTGCTGAATCCCGCCCTGGCGCCCGAACCGCAGCCGGGGGAGGAGGTCGAATACGGTATTCCGGCCATACGCGCCTATTCGTTCCAATATGTGCCGGACGGATTGCCGCAGGGGGTGGCCGCCGCGGATTATGCCCCGCAGTTGGATATCGTGCTCGATGTGGACGGTGTGGAGGTGAAACGCAGCTGCTACGTGACCCGCGAAGTCCCGGCCAACGCCGCAACGCCGCAGTACGGCCTGCTCCGCAATTACGTTTACCGTGTCCATGCCGTGATACGGCCGGTGGATATCGCCGTGAGAACCGACGTGTTCGACTGGATTCCCGGTACGGAACAGGAGGTCGAGTGGGACGATGTATCCACGGCCAGCTTCACCTGCACCCCGGTCGGCGGCGCTTCCAATGAGCTTTCGGTCAAGTATGGGATCGATGAGAATAGCGGCCGGATAACGCAGCGGTTTACGTTCAAGATCTCTTCGCCCAAAGGCCGGCGCTGGACGGCATCGTTGACCAACAGCACCGATTTCGAACTCGTGGACGACGAAGTCCGGGGCATCGTCAGCTCGGGGATCGTGGGTCAGGCTCCCGGAAGCGACAGCGGCGACACGTTCGTCATCGAGGTGCGCGCGCTGAAGGAGTATACGGGCGGTACCGCGCAGCCGGTTACCTATCTGTCCATTGCGATGCAGGAGGCCGACGGGGTGAGCTACTCGACGCTGGTCGTGAACCCTGACGGGACTTACGCCGGTGGTGATTTAAGTTTCAAGATCGTACAGGAAAGCAATTGATATCATGGATATGGGACATTTCATTCGTCATATTTTCCTCGTTGCCGGGGCGGTGTCGTCCCTGTCGCTGTTCTCGTGCCGGAAGGACACCGCTCCGGCCGACCTGCGCCGCGAACCGGGCCGGATATACCTCGACTTCGAGACGCCGGACGCTCCCCGCGTTAAAGCGAACGGCGACATCCGGTCGCTGCC
>JAJBVQ010000073.1 GCA_020859745.1 Rikenellaceae bacterium | reverse complement strand
GTAAAAAACACTATCTTTGTTTGGTATTGTCAAACGAAAAATATATTCCCTTTATGAAATTCATTATATCCAGCACCCAGCTGTCGAACAACCTCCAGTCCATCGGCAAGGTCATCAGCAACAAGAACACCCTGCCGATCCTCGACTATTTCCTGTTCGACCTGTCTGGCAACCAACTGAAGATCACCGCATCCGATCTGGAGACCACCCTAATCTCCACCCTCGAAGTGGACAACCAGAACGGCGACGGCGTGGTGGCCATACCGGCGCGCCGCATCACCGACTCCATCAAGGAGTTCTCCGAACAGCCCCTGACCATCTCGGTCGACAAGGAGAGCTGGGAAGTGACCATCAGCTGGAAGACCGGGAAACTCAGCATTCCGGGGATCACCGGGCTGGGCTATCCGGAGCTGCCGGCCGTGGAAGAAACATCCTCCACGATCTTCTATATTCCCGCGCCCGCCTTGGGCGACGGGATCACCCAGACGCTTTTCGCCACGGCAGACGACGAACTGCGCCCGGTGATGAACGGAATCAACATCGGCCTGTCGCCGAAGGAAATTTCGTTCGTGGCCACCGATGCCCACCGGCTGGCCCTGTTCAAGAACGCCAACGTCACCTCGGACAAGGAAGCGTCGTTCATCCTGCCCAAAAAGCCGGCCAACCTGCTCAAAAACCTGCTTTCGCGGGACGCCGAAGACATGGTGACCGTCACTTTCGACAACAAGAACGCCATCTTCACCCTGCCCAAACACAAGATCGTGTGCCGGCTGATCGAAGGGAACTACCCCAATTACAACGCAGTCATTCCGAACAATAACCCGAACAAAGTGCTGGTGGACCGCGTCGAGCTGCTCAACTCCATTAAACGGGTGTCGGTCTGCTCCAACCAGGCGAATCAGTTGATTAAGCTCGACCTGACCGCCGGGAATATCAACCTCTCGGCGCAGGACATCGACTATGCCGCGTCGGCCGAGGACAATATCAGCTGCAACTACGACGGCTCGCCGATCGAGATCGGTTTCCGTTCGTCGTTCCTGCTGGATCTGCTGGGGAACATCCACTCGCCGGAAGTGTCGATCGAGCTGGCCGACTCCACGCGTCCGGGCCTCTTTTTCCCGTCGGAAAACGACACCGAAGGCGAATCGCTCCTGATGCTGCTGATGCCCATGATGATCAACGCGTAACGCAGGGGCATCGCTATGGAACTGAAGCTCAAACGCCCGATCATCTTCTTCGACATCGAATCCACGGGGGTCGATCCGGCCAAAGACCACATCGTCGAAATATCGCTCATCAAAGTGCATCCCAACGGGGACGAGGAGGTCAAGACCCGGCGCATTAACCCCGGCGTGCATATTCCGGAAGCGTCCACCGCCATCCACGGCATCACGGACGACGACGTCAAAGAGTGCCCGACCTTCCCGCAGATCGCCAAATCGCTGGCCGCTTTTATTAAAGGGGCGGATTTGGCAGGCTATAACTCGAATAAATTCGACATCCCTATTCTGGTGGAGGAATTTATGCGGGCCGGAGTCGAGATCGACCTGAGCGGCAAGAAATTCGTCGACGTGCAGAACATCTTCCACAAGATGTAACAGCGGACGCTGGCGGCGGCCCATAAATTCTACTGCGGCTCCGAGATCGAGAACGCCCACTCCGCCGAAGCCGATATACGGGCGACCTACGACGTGCTGAAAGCCCAGCTCGACCGCTACCCGGACGACCTGGAGAACGACGTCGACTTCCTGGCCGACTTTACCCGGATGAGCCGCAACGTGGACTTCGCGGGGCGCATCGTGCTCAACGACGACGACGTGCCGGTATTCAATTTCGGCAAGCACAAAGGGCGCCCCGTCGCGGAGGTCTTCGCCTCCGAGCCCAGCTACTACAACTGGATGCTTAACGGCGATTTTCCCCTCAATACCAAACAGGTCCTCACCCGGCTCCGGCTCGAAACCGCACCGAACCCGGTGAAAAAATAGACATTTATGGCCCGATACCTGTTGCATATCGCACTTCTGCTCCTCTTATGCGGCGCGGCCGTGCCCGACGCCGCGGCACAGACCAGCGTGAGGCTCTCCGACCGCAGCATCACCATCCGCGGCGAGCAGTACCTGATCCACAAAGTCCGGAAAGGGGAGACCTTGTATGCTATAGCCAAGGCATACGCCGTGAGCCAGGAAGAGATCATGAAAGCCAACAGCCTGACGCGGGACGTGCTGCGGAACAAACAGACTTTATTGATCCCGCAAAGGGGCCGGAAACAGCATACGGCGGGCGCCGGTTCATCGGCCGGGGAGCAAAGCCCGGAACGGCCGCAGCCGCAGATCGAGCGCGTAAGGCCGTCCGTTCCGCCCACGACCGTTGAGCGGCCGGAGAATCCCGGCGGCCAGCGCCAGCCGGTACGAATCGAAGAAGGGCCCGTAGTTTCGACGCGGACCGACACCCTCGCCGCCGCGCCGGACTTCGAGGGACAAACCTTTGACCGTAATGGGCGGTTGCACCCGTTCGACAAGGGTGCACCGCTGGACGTGGCCGTCCTGCTGCCCATGCAGCCGGGAATGAAGACCAACGACAGGTTCTCGGAATACTACAAAGGGATTTTATTGGGACTGAATGCCTTGAAAGCGGAAGGTATCTCCGTGAACGTCCGGTTCCTGAACACCGGGGCATCGGAAGAGAAAGTGCGCGGTCATATCCGGTCGGGGACGCTGGACAAAGCCAACCTGATTATCGGGCCGGTTTACGCCGAAGCGTTCGGGCCTGTGGCCGAATTCGCGGCTGAAAAAGGCGTTCCGGTCGTCAGCCCGCTCGGCGCGGTGGGGAGCGGGGATAACCCGTACGTTTACGAAGCTCCGCCGACCGAAGAACGGTCGTTTAGCCGGATCTTCGAGATGTTCGGCGGCCGGTTCGGCACGCCGGGCGCGGATGCCAACCTCGTCTTGATCGACCATGTGGAGCATCCCGACACCGCGGTGCTCGCCTTGGTCGAAGCGCAGCTCGGCGACAAGGTCTCCACCCTCTCCTTCACCGGCGTGCGGAACCAAAGCCAGGCGATGGACGTGCGGCTGAATGCCGCGCTGGACAAAGACCGCGACAACATCGTCTTCGTACCCGTCAACCGGGTGGACGCGCTGGAGGGGGTATTGTCCCACCTCAGCTCGATCAACACCAACGGCCGCTACCGCATCACCGTGATCGGCACCCCGCGCTGGGAGTGGCTGCCGAACATCAACCTCGACCTGTTCTACAAGCTCAACGTACATTATCCGGCCTCTTACCACGCCGACCGCAGCGACCCCGCTGTGGCGGAGTTCTACCGGGAGTACATCGACTCGTTCGGCGGGACGCCGAGTCCTTATGCTTTCCGGGGTTACGACGTGATCCGCTACTTTGCCGGGGCGCTGAAGCATTTCGGCCCCGACATGCCAGACCGCATCGCCAACCGAGGGTACGATCCGCAGCTTTTGCAGGTCGGCTACGACTTCCGGCAGCATGGGGGCGGCGGAAAGTACATGAACGTGGCGTGGCCGATCGTCAATTTCCGGCCCGACTACACCATACAGGTCATCCGGTAAGGACATGGGTTTTCACCTCTCTCGACTTTTGTAATCCCCGCTTTAGCGGCTGGTCCGAAGCTCCGCGCCATGCAGAGGCCGGTACCGCAGTCAGACTAACGCGAGAGACCTGGCTCGAACGAGATAGCCTTTACACCGTAACCCCCTCATCCCAATGAAACGCCTGTTCCGCATCCTGATCCGTATCGTCGGCGTCCTCGTTTTGGGGCTCCTGCTATTCATCGCCGTGATGTGGGCCCGTGAATGGAGACCCGCGCCGGTCGAGACCGTTTACGCCCTATCACCAGGCGAAACCTGCGACACTTTGTCGGCGGGGGACACCCTGCGGATCGTTTCGTGGAACATCGGGTACGCGGGGCTGGGTGACGACATGGACTTCTTCTACGACGGCGGCACCCGGATGCGGACCACCGAGGCCCGTACCCGGGAGAACCTGTCCGGCATTATCTCCTTCCTGCAACGCGAAGCCACAGCTAAAAAAGCCGATATTATCCTGTTGCAGGAGGTGGACTTCGACTCGCGCCGCAGCTACGGCATGAACGAATACGACTCCATACGCGCCGCGCTGACCGGGTATTTCGGCTGGTGGGGTTACAACTACGTTTCCGGCTTCGTGCCGATCCCCTTGACCAGCCCGATGGGGCGCGTCGAAAGCGGCGTCGTGATCCTCACCCGCTGGAAACCGGAAGAGGTGACCCGCTACTCTTATCCGGGCGGATTCGCCTTTCCCGTGCGGCTTTTCAACCTCAAGCGGTGCCTTTTAAGCGCCGCGATACCCGTGCGGGACACCGCCGGGAACGTGCGGACGCTCTACGTCAACAACACCCATAACACGGCCTACGACACGGGGAATATGCGGAGCGGGGAGCTGGCCTTCCTCAGCAGCTTCCTGGCCGGGAAGAGGTACAGCGTCACGATGGGCGACTGGAACTGCAACCCGCCGGGCTACACGCCCAGCCGGGCCGCCGTCGAAGACCGGCATTTCAGCCCGTTGCAGATCGACCGCCGCGACTTTCCGCCCGACATGACCTTCGTTTACGATCCCACGACCCCTTCCACCCGCTACGGCTACGAGCCTTACGACCCGGCGACCACCACTACGACCCTGCTCGACTTCGCCCTGTGCGGGCCGGGGATCGAACCGGTGGCGTTCGAGACCATTGACCTGGGGTTTAAAAAAAGCGACCACAATCCTGTGGCCGCCACGTTCGTAATCAGGCGTTAAACGAAAACCGCTGCTACTCCCCGGTCCCCCGATCCTCCGCCGCAGCCGGCGTCCCGGTACGGTGCCCGATCAAAGCCAGCACCCCGGTGATGAACGTCATCGGGTGGGCCGGATTTCCCGGCACATACAAGTCCGGCTTGTGCACCTCGAAAAACTCCCGGTTCACCGCCGGAGAATCAGCGAAGAGGCCGCCTGAAATAGCATCCCCGCCCACCGCGATCAACACCTTAGGCTCCAGCACCGCCTGCCAGGTCGATTCCAGCTCGCGCGCCATATTCGCCGTCACCGGCCCCGTCACCACCACCCCGTCCGCATGCCTGGGCGACGCCGTGAACTCGATCCCGTAACGCCCCATGTCGAAATTGACGTTCCCCGCCGCCCCCAACTCCATCTCGCAACTGTTGTCGCCTCCCGCCGACACCTCGCGCAGGTGCAGCGACCGCCGGAACATCCGCCCGATCTCCGGCCGCACCGCGCTGTAGTCGAAATTCCACTCCCCTGCCGCCTGTCCTTCGGTCACGTCCAACCCTTCGCGCGTCGGCGACGCCAGCCTGTAATCGTTCGTAAAGCGCACCTGTTCCGGAAAACGCACCGCACACTCGCCGCAGAACAGACATTTGCCCATATCCAGCGTTAGCCCCGGCCCGAACGAGATTGCCCCCGTCGGGCACAACCTGCACAACTCCGCCCCGGCGGCAGCCGTAAGCCCCGCAGAACGGAGCACCGGCCGGCCGCGGAACTCATCGCACAACTTCACTCGATCCAGATGCCGGATATAC
This sequence comes from Rikenellaceae bacterium, assembly GCA_020859745.1. Classification (GTDB taxonomy): domain Bacteria; phylum Bacteroidota; class Bacteroidia; order Bacteroidales; family Rikenellaceae; genus Rikenella. The sequence goes on along the minus strand of JAJBVQ010000073.1, from coordinate 603 downwards.
TGTGTCCCGTGCTGCATCAGCACTTTAATGCTCGTCAATAACATAGCTGTTCGCTTTTTATGTACCTGCGCCGCAAAGCGGCCGGGCCGAAGCCACCCCCGGCGAAGGCCCGCAACCTGCGGTTTTGGCCTCGCTGGCTTCGTCCCTCAGACTGATTATAAATCATGCCCACAATAGGAGAGGTTGAAACTCTTGTTGCTCACCGGGAAATCCGAGATCTGCGCTCCCCGCACCGACAGCGCCAGCATCGTCCAGTTGTGCAGCGACGGATCGTACACCTTGTACGCCGCCAGCTCCCCCGCTCCGTCCGTCAGCGCCGCGTGGCAGATCTCGCCCCGCCAGCCCTCCGCCAAAGAGAAAACAAGCGACTCCCCGGCCAAAGCACGGGTGTAGTCCGGTGCCGGATAGCCCTCGAACCATTTCCCCGCCAACTCCTTGCAACCCGCCACGATCATCGCGTACGACACCTCCGCCTCCCGCAGCCTCATCTTCAGCCGCGACAGCAGGTCGCCGTTGCCTCCCTCCGCCTCCGCATCGACCACCACCGGTTCGAAACCCTCCAGCGGGTAAAAATTGAACGCACACCGCGCATCCCTGCACACC
>JAJBVQ010000100.1 GCA_020859745.1 Rikenellaceae bacterium | reverse complement strand
TCGTCGTCGAGCGACATCTCCGCGTCGCGCATGAAATTGAACGCATAGGCCTCGATCCGGTCGTAGTCGAACATAAAGAAAACCTCGTCCCGGCACAGCCGGATAATATCGTCCACGAAGATAATATCCGTCTTGCCCTCCGCCGAGGGCGGCAGCACGATAAAACGGGGCAGGGTCGCAGTCCCCGGAATCTCGATCACCGCATAGCGCACGACGCTCCCTTTGCCGCTCCCGCATCCCGTCATTTTCACCGCGTGGTATATGCGTCCGTCCCGCAGGAAAGGCAGCTTGGTGCTCTTGCGCACCACCAGCGGCACCAGCAGCGGGCTGATCTTGTCCGCGAAATAGTCCCGGCAGAAAAGCATCTGCTCTTCCGTCAAAAGCGTTTCGTCGACTATGAAAATCCCGTAGCCCTCCAACTCCGTGAGAATCTCCCGGTAGGTCTGCTCGAAAGCCTGCTGCAAGCCGTTGAGGCGGTCGTATATCTTGCCCAGCAGCACCTCCAGCGTGTCGCCTCCCTGCATCTCTTTGGTGCGCGCCCCGCGCAGGAGCATCATCCGCTCCAGGTTGGCCACCCGGACTTTGAAAAACTCGTCTTGGTTGTTGGAGTAGATACCCAGGAAGCGCAGCCGTTGCAGCAGCGGCACACTGCGGTCCTGCGCCTCCTGCATGACGCGCTCGTTGAAGGAAATCCAGCTTAATTCTCTGTTGTACAGCATGATGGGTTCGATTTTGTTTCTTCCCACAAAGGTAAGTTACAAAAAAGCCGCCAAATATCGTACCGCGTTAAGGAATCGTTAACTTTCGGCCCCGGTGCGGCATTGCCCGCAGCGGCGAGGGGAGGAGGCTCCCCATAAACAGGGATGCCGCGGCCCGCTTATCCCCATAAACGGGGATGGTTCCGCGTGCCTCAATGCGCTAATTTTGCAGGCTGAGGGTGAGAAATCGTTATCTTTAACGTCCCGTTTAAGACAAGATACGCCTCGGCAATTTCAAACGAGCTTGATTGCGCCCGGCTTTCATTATCTTTGCCCCGCTTCAGAAAAAACTATGGAAAACGAGATAGCATGCCGTCGGCTTTCGGACCTCTCCACCTCGGAGAGCGGCGTGATCGTCAAAGTGCGCGGCCACGGGTCGTTCCGCAAGCGCATCACCGAGATGGGCTTTATCCGCGGCAAACGGGTCACGGTCATCAAGAACGCCCCGTTCATGGATCCCGTCGAGTACGAGATCATGGGCTACCATATCGCCCTGCGGCGCAGCGAGGCCGACCTGATCGAGGTTACTGCGGTGGACAGTGCCGACAACGTGCTGGGGCGGCCTTCGGCGCAGGTGATGCTGGAGGGCGCCACGGCCAACCGGTTCCTGCACGAAGCCGGGCGCACCGTCAACGTCGCGCTGGTAGGGAACCCCAACTGCGGCAAGACCTCGCTTTTTAACCTCGCCAGCGGGTCGCACGAGCGCGTCGGGAATTACAGCGGCGTGACCGTCGAAGCCAAAGAGGCCACGGCGCACCACAACGGCTATACCCTGAAACTCTTCGACCTGCCGGGAACCTATTCCGTCACCGAATATACCCCGGAGGAGTTGTATGTGCGGCGGCATATCCTGGAACAGATGCCCGACGTGGTGGTCAACGTGGTGGACGCCTCCAACCTGGAGCGGAACCTCTTCCTGACCACCCAGCTGATCGACATGAACCTCAAGGTGGTGATCGCCCTGAACATGTACGACGAGCTGACGGCCAGCGGCGCGAAGTTCGATTACGAGGCGCTGGGGCGGATGATCGGTATCCCGATCGTGCCGACCATGGCCTCCAAAGGGGAGGGGATCGGGCAGCTGTTCGACCGCGTGGTGGCGGTGTTCGAGGATAACGAACCGGTGGTGCGGCATATCCATATCAATTACGGCGAGGACATCGAGCGGAGCATCCTTTCGCTCCAGAACCTGATCTGGCAGAACTGCGACATCGTGGCGCACTACTCGTCGCGCTACTTGGCCATCAAGCTGCTGGAAGGGGACAAACATACGCTCGGCCTGCTGGAACAGGCGGACAATTTCCCGGAGATCGTCTCGGCGGTGAAACGCGAAACGGCCCGGTTGGAGAAATTTTACCACGACAAGGCCGAAACGGTCATCGCCAACGCCCGTTACGGCTTTATCGCCGGGGCGCTGGGCGAGACCTTCACGCCCGGCACGGCCGACAAGAACCGCAAGGCGACCCGGATCGACCGTATCATGACCCACAAGGTATGGGGATTCCCGATCTTTCTGCTGCTGATGTGGGCCATGTTCCAGGCCACCTTTTCGCTGGGGGGCATTCCGGCGGGGTGGATGGAGAGCGGCGTGGAGTGGCTCGGCGCGTGGGTGTCCGGCGCGATGCCTGAGGGTTCGCTGCGTGATCTGCTGGTGGACGGCGTAATCGGCGGGGTGGGGGGCGTGATCGTCTTCCTGCCCAATATCCTGATACTTTTCTTCTTCATCTCCCTGATGGAAGACACGGGCTATATGGCCCGCACGGCCTTTCTGATGGATCGCTTTATGCACCGCATCGGGCTGCACGGCAAGTCGTTCATCCCGCTCTTGATGGGCTTCGGCTGCAACGTGCCGGCGATCATGGCCACGCGGACGCTCGAAAGCCGCAAAGACCGGGTGCTGACCATGCTCATTATGCCCTTCATGTCGTGCTCGGCGCGGCTGCCGGTCTACGTGCTGCTCATTTCCGCCTTTTTTCCGACGGGGCAGGGGCTCGTGCTGATGTCCATTTACCTGGCGGGTATTTTGGTCGCCATACTGTCGTCGCTGATGCTCAAGCGGATCCTGTTCCACAAGGAGGAGGCGCCGTTCGTGATGGAGCTTCCGCCCTACCGCATACCCACGGGGCGCAGCGTAGTGCGGCACATGTGGAGCAAAGGGTCGCAGTACCTGCGTAAGATGGGTACCGTTATTTTGCTGGCGTCGGTGCTGATCTGGGCGTTGGGACACTACCCGCGCCCGACGGAGGCGCAACAGTCGCCTGCCGCGGCGGCGGAATGGCAGGCCGAAAACTCCTATATCGGCCGCCTGGGCCATGCGGTGGAGCCGGTGATCCGGCCGCTGGGCTTCGACTGGAAGATCGGAGTGAGCCTGCTGAGCGGCTTGGCGGCCAAAGAGATCGTGGTAAGCACCATGGCGGTGTTGAACAATCCGGTGGCTGAGGCGTCGGACTCCACGTCGTTGGCGTTGGTTCCGCAGGATGCGGCTTTGACGGAAGAGGCGTTGGCGGCGGCCGACGAGGCCGACGGCGGGGAGGTGGACGGCGCGCTGGTGCGCAGTTTGCAGGCGCAGCGCTATACCTCCGGCCCGAAAGCCGGACAGCCGGTTTACACGCCGTTGGTGGCCTACGGGATGATGATCTTCATCCTGCTCTATTTCCCCTGTATCGCGGCCATTGCTGCGATCCGCAAGGAGGCGGGGTGGCGGTGGGCGGTCTTTACGGTGTTCTATACTACGGGACTGGCGTGGCTCGTTTCTTTTGCTTTGTACCAGATAGGTTCGTTGGTTACCGGAGGTTAAGGTGATGGATCAGGATACGATCGTATTGATTATCGTTGCGCTGTGCGCCGTTCTTGTGGCGTGGGGCGTCGTGCGCCGCATTCGGGGCAAAAAAGGCGGCTGCGGGTGCAGCGACGGTTCGGGCTGCCCGTCCGGCGGTTGCGGCGGGTGCTCTGTATCCGCAAAATGCAAGGACAGGAAGTAACGCCGGCTTCTATTTCGGGGCCGGGTCGAATAACCGGGACTGGACGGTTTCGGGCTTGAGACGTCTACATCCCCGTGAGATCACCGCTCTGACGGTGTCGCCGAAGCGACTTCGACCCCTGCCCGGCGGGGTGGCGGGTGTCTGTTTTATCCGCTCAGGTTGCGGGGTACGCATTGCGCCTTTTATTGACTGTAACTATCCCAAGTAAGCAAAAAGAGATCAAAGGGGGGCGGCCCGTTGCCGATGACAAACATCGGCTTAAACAGGCTGCGCCTCAGCAATTCGAGTATACTCGATTGCGTTCGGCTTGCACTGTTTTTGCCATCTCCCGCGTCAGCGGGCAGGCCGGAGCCACCCCCGGCGCAGGCCTGCAACATCGCTTTGCTCGTTTAGGCCTCGCTGGCTCCGGCCCGAATCGGGTAGAGACGGCAGACCGAGAAGCGTCGCGCTTTGATTTGAGAAGCCCGGCCAGTACAAATGTGGGGAAGCCAGTAGGCAAACCGAAGGTAAAAAAGAAAGTTCCGTCGTCACGAGGGCGTAAAATCGACTGTGACGGGGATACGGAAGGGGGAGCGAATCGCACGCAGCATCGCTCCCCCGGTTGTCACGTCAAACCAGCGAAAAGGCTATTTCAGCCTTAATTTCTTCCCCAACGGCAGCGTCGCCTCGCGGTCGAGGTTGTTCAGCGAACAGATCTTCGCTACCGTCGTTCCGTAGCGCCGCGCGATCCCCCACAGCGTATCCCCCGACTTGACCGTATAGGTCGAAACGGAAGTGCCGGACGAAGTCGGCGAACCCTTACCCCCCGACGAGCCTCCCGATGAAGCCAGCCGGCTCTGGCCGCCTCCCGCAGCGATAGCCGATTGGGAATCGGAGTCCTCCGTGTCCGCAGCCTCCGACGGCGCCAGCCCGCTGGCCCGGTTCGCCGCCAGGATGCGCCCGTTCGACTGTTTGGTGACCGAGAGCACCCCCGTGCGCAGTTTATGGTTCTGGTAATCCAGGATCAGGGCCGGGTTGATATGCTGCCCCTGCACCCGCACCTCGAAATGGCAATGTTCGGTGGTCGCCCGTCCCGTCCGGCCGATCAGGGCGATCGGGTCGCCCGCCTGCACCTCGTCGCCCACCCGCACCAGGTTGCGGCTGTTATGCCCGTAGAGCGTCTCCAGCCCGTTCTTGTGCCGGATCACCACGCAGTTGCCGTAGCCGCTGTACGGCTTCGACATGCGCACCGTCCCCGCGAAGGCCGCCCGCACCGTGTCGTTCTTGATCCCCTTGATATCCACGCCCGTGTGCATGCTGCGCCCCCTCGCGCCGTATCCCGACAGGAACTTGCCCGGATAAGGGTAGCAGAAACGCTGTTCGTTCAGCACCACCACGAAACGGTTGTTGCCCGTTCCGAACGGGTCGTAATACGAGAACTTGACATGCTCGGTCTCGTTCGGTTTGAAATTATGGGTCGGCGGCGCTATCGCCCCCGGTCCCGCCCCGTCGTCGATAACCGTTTTTTCGTCCGCCGGTGTGCGGATAAATTCAGGTGCCGGTTTGTCCGTCACCCCCCGGGTCGGCATGGCCACCGCCTGCGCCATCGCGGACGAATTACCCGGCAGGAAATCTTCGACCGAAGGCCCGTTGTCCTTATCCTTCGCATTTGCGGTCGTAGGAGTTGACCGTGCAGCAGGCGCCCCCTTCCGGGAGGCCGCTTCGCGTTCCGCCAGCAACCTTTTTGCCTCCGCCTTGCGTTTTTTCTCGATCGCCCGCCGCTCTTTGGCCGTCATCGGGGGCTTCACTTCCGAAACCCGTGTCGTCGCGGCCGGGCTTTCGACAGTGCGGACAGCCGGGGTTTCCACCGCTTGCGGGGTGACGAATCTGACGTTCCGCAAGCCCGAAACCGACTCTTCCGTCACTTTCGGGATGCCCGCCGAGCGTGCGGGCGTCGTTGCACGGGTCTGCTCCCGTGCAGGCTCCGGCTCCGGCGCTTGGGTCGGTGAAGCCGCAACGGAATATCCCGCCGGTGCGATCACCTGCGATTTACTCCGCACCGCTTCGCTTTCCGCATCGTTGTTTTGCCTGCGGCTATACTCTTTTTTGGGCACCGGGGTTTTGGGAGCCTCGGCCGGCTTCTCGGCGGTCATCAGCGCTTCGCTGCGCACCACCGTGGACTGCGAGTAGTTCGCGAACGAGCGCGTCAGCAGTCCTCCCGTCCCGACCGGCGCCACCCGTGGCGAACACCCCGCCGCCAGTAAAGCTGCCGCGCCCAGCAAGAGAGCTGCCGGGCCGGGCCGGTTATTCATGGATAAAAGTCGTTTCACACTGCAAAGATAATGAAAGCCGGGCGCAAATGAACTTGTTTGCCTTGCCGATGCGCATCTTAATTCAAACGGAACGTAAAAATAATTAACTTTGCAACTATAAACGTCGATACAGACCAATTCTGACATAAAAAAGCGAAAAAATGACCGAAAGAATCAAATTCCTCATCGTCGGCAGCGGGCCGGCAGGCTATACGGCGGCTATATA
>JAJBVQ010000244.1 GCA_020859745.1 Rikenellaceae bacterium | reverse complement strand
GCTTTTCGTCTCCCCCTTCCGTATCCCCGTCACTCCCGTACGCAGCGGACGGGAAAGCCGTGGGCGCGGCCGCTGTAATGAAGCTTATTGAGCGATTCGGGCAGACAGCGCAGGAAAGCGCCCGAAGAAGCAGCCCATATGGTGCATTCCGTGTTTACATTGCCCCAATCACCGCTCACAAAGTGCCGCCATCCGCTTGCCGGGTACCAGGCGAGGGTGGCTCCGTAAACTGCCGGAGCTGCCCATTCATAACCCCGATGCGTAGTATTCCAGCCTCCGTTGGCATATTGCGTACCTTCATTGCCGAAATCGCGCCACGGGTTCAGGTTCTCCTTTCCGCTCCTCGGCACCCGCCAACCCGACGGGCAGGGGTCGAAGAGAGTCTTAACACCGTCCCGCCAAAGCGCATTGTTCCGAGGCGCAGTCCAGTTGTTGCCTTCCCCGGCCGCAAAATAGAAGCCGGAGCATTAACCGTTCCAGATCTCCCAACTGCGCTCCGCCTGCAACACCAGCATTTCGAGGCCGCCCTTGACCCAGGCACCCCGGATACGCCCTTCGTGCAGGAAAGTCGTCTGGGCCGGATTGTAGATCAGGTCGTACAGGTAATGCCCCGCCCCGATACAGTCATACGGCAACGCAGCCTTCGCCTCAACATTAGGATGCATTCCCAGCGGCGTGGTATTGACGATCAGCCGACGAGCGTCCAGAATCTCCGGGGTTAGCTGTTCGTAACCGAGGCGCTGCGGCCCCGATGCCGTGCGGGAAACCTCGAAGTACTCGATCCCCAGCTTGCGGAGCACGTAATGCACCGCCTGCGCCGCCCCGCCGGTTCCCAACACCAGCGCTTTCAACGCACCCAAGGGTGCCGGAAAGGTTGCGAGCATCTTGCGGAGCGACAGTTCGAAACCGTAAACGTCGGTATTGTACCCCTTGAAAGAGCCGTCGGGCAGTACCTTGACGCAATTCACCGCCCCCACGGCTTCCGCCTCCGGGTCGGTCTCCGACAGCAGGGGTAATATATGCTGTTTATGGGGGATCGTGATATTGAAACCCCGAATATCCGGGGGCAATGCATCCCGCAGCTCCTCGATACGCTCCACCGGATAGTTAGCGTAAGAGCACTCGCCCGCGAGTCCCAGCGCGGCGAACTTATCTGCGAAATAACCTGCCGAGAACGAATGTCCGAGCGGATAGCCGACCAATCCGTATCTTTTCATGTTTCTACAATTCGATAAAACGGGGGTTATTCTTAAACGTTCGGCCAATGTCGTTTTCAGGCCGTCCACGTCCCCCCCTCGGGGCAGCCCGGCCATTCTGACGAATGACATGAATTTCCGTTGATTATGCCGCCGCATTGCGCTTGCGGCTCAGGACCGCCGCCGCCCGTTCGATCCCCCAGATCAACAGGAACCCGACCGCCATAAAGAAAAGGGCCCATCCCAGCATCGCCGGCTGTCCCGTCGCCTGTTCGAAAACGCCCGGCAGGACATTCCGCTCCACCAGCGGCTGCACCGCGCCGTGGCTGTCGGTATAGGTCTCCAGAGTCTCTTTCCACGGCCATATCTTATTGAGCGAACCCACCATAAAGCCGGTCAGCAGCGCCACCGTCATCCCGTGGTGCTTGGCCAGCAGCCACGACAGCAGGTGCGAAAAGCTGATGATCCCGACCACGGCCCCCACCACGAAAAGCAACAGCACCGGGATATTGAAAGCCGAAACCGCCCCGATGATATAGGCGTACTTGCCCAGCAGCAGCAGGATGAAGGCCCCCGAAATCCCCGGCAGGATCATGGCGCAGACGGCGATCGCCCCCGACAGCATGATGAACCACCACGCATCGGGCGTCGAAGCCGGACTGAGCACCGTAATCATATAAGCCGCCACGGCGCCGGCAACCAAGGCCACAACGGTCCCGACCCCCCAACGCTTCACCTCCCTGGCCACCAGCCACGCCGAAGCGATGATCAGGCCGAAAAAGAACGACCACACGAAGATCGGATGGGTTTCGAGCAGGTATTTCATCACCTTGGCCAGCGAGAAGATCGAAATGCCGATCCCGGCCAGCACCGAAAAGAGGAACCCGCCGTTGATATGTTTCCAGAACCCTTTCAGGTCGAGTTTCAGCAGCTTTCGCAGCGCCGTGAGGTCGAACGAGCGGATCGAGCCGATCAGCTCTTCGTAAATGCCTGTGATAAATGCGATCGTGCCGCCCGATACGCCGGGAATCACGTCCGCCGCGCCCATGCCGATCCCTTTGAGGACCAGCATCAGGTAGTTTCTCTTTGCTTTCATAAATTGGTTATCCGGAGGTGAGAAAGGAACAAAGATATGTTTTTTGTGTTAAAATAAGGTTAAATAAAAGGGCGCGCACCGGCTCGGTGCACGCCCCTGGGGTTATCCCATATGACCCTTTACAGGGAATTGATCACTTTCATCATCTGCTCGCCCATACCGATGCGGTAGCCCTGCGACACGAACACCACGCGCCCGAACGTGTCCGCCACCACGAACACCGGCAGGTCTGTCATATTGTTCAGCTCCAGCGACTGCTTCAGCATCTTCGACACCTCGCCGCCCTTGTCGACGCCGTAGGTAATCGTCTTCGGCAACTTGCCGAACTCGGCCGGATTGAAAGCCGCCAGCTGGTCATCGCCGGCAAAGAGGAACACCATTCCCCGGTTCCATTTCTCCAACTCCGCATTCAGCGCAGCGATGTCGCGCAGGGCGTGGTTGGTCGGCTCCTTTTTCGCTTCCAGCAGGGCCAGCACAAAATAGCCCCGGCCCGTCGTCGCCAGTATAGACTGCGGCTCGTCCATACCCATCGGCACGTATTTCGCCTCCGGGTTCATCGTCCCGATCACCTGCACCGAATTGTCGTCCTCGCGCATGGTCATATCCAGCGTGGTCTGTTTACCCGCCTCGACCGTGAAGAACTTCGCCTCGCTCAACACCGTGCCGTCGGCCATCCGCGTGCCGCTCACCAGCATATAGTCGCCCGCTTCCAGCGCGACGGGTTTCGCGAAAATGGCTTTCAGCGAACCGGCCGCCCCCATATCCACGTCCGGATTGCTCAGTTCGATGGTCGAGTAACGGCCCTCCTTGAGCTTGGCCACCGTGAAATGGCTGTAATACTTCGGATCGTCGTTGTGCTTGCTCGGCGTGTAGTTCACCATCAGCGTGCCGCGCGGCACAGAGCTGGCCGCAGCCGCTGCGGCCGATTCGCCGTCAAAATCGACGTTTTTCCAGGCGTCCACCCCGCAGGTGGCCGACAGGTCGTAGTACTGCAAGCGCCCCGTCACCGGCTCATAGCGCGCCGGAATCCCCTTGCTGCGCGCCATCGCTATGAAATAGCGGTCGCGCCCCGCCTTGTCCGCCATGTTCAGCCGCTGCACCCCGACCGCCGACATCGGAATGCGGCTCGGGTTGAGGCTGTCTACCAGCTGCACAGACTTCGCTTTCGCAATGATTTCCGCCGGGGTCGAAGGCTCGGAAGCCATCGCCGCCCGGTAGGGTACCAGCAACTCCGTCCCCACCCGCGGGTTGAGAACGTACTCCTTAAAATAAGGCACATCCTTATATTGCGCCGCCCCGGTCAGGTGATCCGCCAGCACCGCCGCCGGGGTATCCTGCAAATCCTTCGTCGAGACTACATCCAGCAGGTCGAACGCCACGTCCAACTGTCCGGCCGTAGCCGCATCGCTGAGGAACTGCGAGATCTCGTCCCAATTCCCCCGGCTTTTGGCAATGACATTCCACACCTTAGTCGTATCCGCCCCGATCTTCTGCGCCAGCGCGAAAGCGTCCGCCTTCGGCATCCACGCGGCGATATAGGCGTTGCGGATCGAATCCTCCTGCGCCAGCCGCAGGCTGTTGGCCGCCCGCTGCTCCGGCGTCACCCGGTTCTCCGTTTTGCCCTCAACCGGGGGCACGATATCGAAATCTACGGCATAAGCCTCGCCAGTCCCGCCGCGCCGGTTCAGCACGATGGTCAGCGTATCCTGCTTGCCGAACGAGAGTTTTTCATAACCGAAGTCGGTGCCGTTCGTCGCCCACACGAGCATATCCCCCAAGCCCGCGGTCATGGTCGCCGTCCCGTTCGCATCCGCCGTCTTGCGCACCGCGGGATAGAACTCGGCGTAATTATAGATCCCGAAATCGAGCTTCGCGTTCGGTACCGCCGCGCCTGTCGTATCTTTCACCACAATCGTCGCGGTCGCCACCGGGGCATAGTTGTGGGTCACATTAATTTCGGTGTAGAGCGGCGTCTGGCTGATCACCTCCTCGTCGCCCACATAGTTGCCGAACACCTTGGTATGCATCAGCATCCCGCGTTTGCTCGGGCCGTCGAACCAGCCCATATTCAGCACCGGCTCCGGCTCGCACGCGCCGAAATAGTACCACTTGCCGTCAGCCCACGCTTCGACCCACGCGTGGTTGTCGTCGGTATGCGCCCAGCGCGGGGTATAGACCTGCCGCGCCGGAATCCCCACGGCCCGCAGGGCGGCCACCGTAAAGGTAGACTCCTCGCCGCACCGCCCCTGCGCATTGCGCACCACAGCCGACGGCGACATGGTCCGCCCGTCGCTCGGCGTATAGATCACTTTTTCGTGGCACCAGTGGTTCACCTCCAGAATCGCCTCCTCCATGCTCAGCCCCTTCACGCGCTCCTTGAGTTCGTCGTAGAAGGTCACGCGGGAGGTATCCAGGTTCTCATTATTGATCCGCACGGGCAGCACATAGTGCAGGAACAGGTCGTTCGGCACGCTCTTGCCCCACGGCATCTCGGCCTCGGCCTTCAGCGAAGCGCGCACATTAGCCAGGTACAGCTCCGGCGAGTAATCGGCCACGTCGCTGACCGGCATATAAGCGTACAGGAATTGCAGCCCCTCTTTCTCCCGGGGCGTTATCCCTTGCGGCAGGGCGGGCAGCCACGCTGACCGCGCCTCCACGTTGGCCTCGACGCTTTTGCGCGTCTGCGGGTCTTTCACGAGCTGCCCGTTGCCGCCGCAGGCGACCAGCAGGGCGGCTGCCAGAACCGTATAGAGTGTTTTCTTCATGGTGTTTGGGTATGATAGGATTAGGATTGTTTCGCATTCAGGGTCGTATCCGCCGCCAAAGGCGTCACGACCAGTTTCACCTGCTGCATTTTGGTCCGCACACGCAGCCACTGGGTCAGCTTCTGCCGCTGGTCCGCCGTCAGCGCCTCCCGCGAGGCGGTGGTGATATAACAGAAGACTGCCGTGTCCGCCGCCACGCCGTTCCCGGAGAAGACCGGAGCTTTCGACACGCTGATCCGGCTGATACCCGCCCCCCACAGCGTGGTCAGCTCGCGCGAAATATCCGCCGCCGGGAGCGTGTCGCTCAGGTAGCGGTCCGCCAGCTCCTGGAGCTGCTCGATCCGCCGGTTCTTTTCGTCCAGTATCTGGGTATTGCTGCGCAGTACGCTCTGCATCGTATGGCTGTCGAAAGTATTGTCGGCCCCCGCCTGCCGCACCACCAGCGTGGTACGCTCCAGGTGGTAGGCTTCCAACTGGTTCCGGGCCACGTTGATGGCATCGTCCGAGACCTTGTTGCCCATCAGCATCACCTCGATGGTGCAGCTGTCGCGCGAATAGGTCGGTATGGCGCTGACGATCTCGCTCCCCTCGAAGACCAGCACTTTGTCGATATAATTCTTGGCGTTACTCTCGAAAATGGTGCGCTGCACGATCCCGTAGGCGAGGATCACGCTCGGCACCAGCGTGACAGTCACGATCACGGTCATGTAGCGCCGCGCCCGCAGCTCTTTCTTCGGATCGACGAAAGCGACCTTCCTGTATTTCAGGAACCGGACGATCACATAAGTACCCAGCGCGATGAAAACCGCGTTGATAAAGAAGAGATAGAACGCCCCGATAAAGAAGGTCATGTCCCCCCTGGCCAACCCGAAACCGGCGGTGCAGAGCGGCGGCATCAGCGCCGTGGCGATGGCCACCCCCGGAATGACGGTCGAGGTGCGGTCTTGCCGCGTCTGCGCCACGATCCCCGCCAAACCCCCGAACAGGGCGATCAGCACGTCATATATGGTAGGCGTCGTCCGGGCCAGCAGTTCGCTCTGCGCCGTGCTGAGCGGGCTGATCCAGAAGTAGAGGGTCGAAGTGGCCAGCCCCACCAGCGCCGCCAGCCCGAGGCTGCGCAGCGACCGCTTCATCAGGGCGAAATTATTGACCCCCAGGGCCAGCCCCCCCCCCATGATCGGCCCCCTCCGCGGCGCGCCGGTCGCGTATACG
>JAJBVQ010000116.1 GCA_020859745.1 Rikenellaceae bacterium | reverse complement strand
TATCTCCCCCCCGTGCAAATGGGCCACCGGTATCCGGAAAATCAAAGCCGCCTCCACCGCGCACAGGATCTCGTACCGATCCCCCAGCACGACAATAAGATCCGGCTTGAGGACATCGAAGCCTTCGGCAAATCCTTCGAGGCCCCGGCTCATCTCCCGCACAGTAGTCTTTTCCGGCTTGTCGGCGGCCGCCTCGGATTCGTCGATCATCGGCACCCGATAGTCAATGGCGAACCCGTCCGCCTCAATCTCCTTGTAGGTCTCCCCGTATTTCGGGGAGAGGTGCATATTGGTGGCCACGATTTGCAGCGTCAGCTCCGGGTCATCCTGGATAAGCCCCGCCAAACGACTGAGCAGCCCCCACTCCGCCCGCGTCCCGGTAACGATACATATCTTATGTTTCGTATGTGTCATACTAACGATACTAATCGTATTAATTACTCTCTTCGTTTTTATCCCTTCACCCGGAGCCGGCGGAAGGTGCCGCAGGCACACCGTCAGGGCTGTAATTACCCCATTGGAACCCTCCGCCGGGGATGGCTCCGGGCCGCCCGCTATCGCGCAGCCGTTGGCTGTCTTATTGGCTGTAACTACCTTGGCAAGGCAGCCCTATAACTCGATCGCTTCATCCGCCTCGAAATCCCGTCCGGCCGTTTTTCCGATAACAGTCTCCCACAGCATCGGCGACATGCCCGTCGCGGGCCGCTTGGCGGTGAGGTTCTCGTCCGTAAACAGCTCGCCTTTAGCGATAGGTCGGGCCGCCACAATAGACTTCCGCGCAATCGGAATATTCGGCCGCTCGGCTAAGGCAGGCTCTTTGACGCCGTCGCCCATCGCCGCCTCCACATGGCGTATCTGCCGCACCATCTCGCACAACTCCGCCGGTTCCAAAGAGGCTTTGTGGTCGGGACCCGGCAGCGTCCGGTCCAGCGTAAAATGCTTCTCGATAACGGCAGCCCCCATCGCCACGGCCGCCACCGGGATCTCGATCCCCTCGGTATGGTCGGAATAGCCCACCGGCATTCCGAAATGTTCCCGCATCGTAACCATGGCGCGGAGATTGACCTGCTCCTTCGGCGCCGGATATTCCGTCGTGCAATGTAACAGCGTGATTCCGTCCCGCGGCGTCCCGAACCGGGTCAGCACGCCGACAGCCTGTTCGATTTCAGCCAGCGTGGCCATCCCCGTGGATAGTATGACCGGCTTCCCCGTCCGCCCGATAGCGCGCAGGTAAGGGAAGTTGGTAATTTCCCCGCTGGGCACTTTCCACAGAGGCAGCCCTTTGCGATCAGGGCCGAGGGTGTTCAGGAAGTCGATGCTCGGCAGGTCGAAGGCGGTGGAAAAGAATTTTACGCCTTTGGCCGCGCAATAGGATATAAGCTCGGCATGATCCTCCGGTGATAGTTCGAGGGCCTTGAGCATGGCGTACTGCGAGTTGTCGTCGCCGCCGATATTCCGCGCCTGGTAATCCGCTTTGCGTGCCGCCCGGGTCACGAGCTTATCGGCCCGGAAAGTCTGGAACTTGACATAGTCCACCCCCGCCTCCGCCGCAGCGTCGATAAGCTGCCGGGCCAGATCCAGGGAGCCGTTATGGTTCACGCCCGCCTCGGCGATAATGAGTGTCCTCATAGCTTTTTCATCAATATGGCCGGATTCCCGGCATAGATCCCCGGCTCTTTCAGCGATTTCCGCACAAAAGAGGCCGCCGCCACAATGGAGCCTTCCCCCCCGATATGCGCCCCGTTGAGCAGGACGGACTGGGAACCCAGAAACACCCCTCCGGCGATAACGCAGTCGCCGTTGACCATCGCTCCGGTCGAGATATGGCACCAGTCCCCGATTACCGCATCATGCTCCACGTTGGCTAAGGTGTTGATAATACACCCCTCCCCTATCACCGCCCCGGCATTGACCATGGCTCCGTGCAGCACGACGCTCCCCGCCCCGATAACCGCATGTGCCGAGACATGGGCTGTCGATGCGACGACCGTGGCGAACCCGCCTCCCGCCGCCACGATGCGCGACGCAATGGCCCGCCGCACCGCAGCGGTCTTGATATGTCCGACGGTTATCACGAACCGCACCCCCGGAGTTCGGGCAATCAGGGCGGGTATGTCGTCGTCGGTGCCGATCACCGGATAGCCCAGCACATCAGCCCCGACCTTATCTAAAGTGTCGAGTATCCCGGCAATCCGGTATGCCGGCGTCCCGTCGGGACACCGGACAGACTCCGCCGCCTCGATCACGGATTTGCAGTGCCCGCCGCCGCCTACCAGGATAATCTCGTTCATAGCATTCGGGTAATGGATGTTTACAGCCTGACCGAGCTGGGAATATTGACCACCCGGTCGGCCAGCCACTCCGCCGTCGAGAGGTCGCCGCACTCGGCATCCGCGAACATCGGCAGCCGGTTCATCAGCTCCCAGATCGGCCGCGTCATCACTCCGCTGTCATTGGTCTGGGTCAGGAACTCGATCTGCGCCTCGTGATCCGGCAGGATCACCGCATTGAGCCAGTAATTGCTCCGGGTATCTGCCGGCTCGCTGAAAAACTCGATACCCGACGGATGGTTGTTGAAATACGCACGGTACTCCTCAGCGACCTGCCGCTTGGACTCGACATACCCCGGCAGGCACTCCAGCTGCGCGCACCCCAGCGCCGCATTAATATTGGGCATCCGGTAGTTGTACCCCACGGCGTCGTGCACGAATTCCCACCGGTGCGGCACCTTGGCCTGCGTAGTGAGGTGCTTGGCCCGCTCGGCCAGCCCGATATTTTCCGCATTGAACAGGAGCATCCCCCCTCCGCCCGTGGTTATGGTCTTGTTCCCGTTGAAACTGAGCACCCCTACCCTACCGAACGTCCCCGTATGCCGCCCTTTGTAAAAAGATCCTAAGCTTTCGGCAGCGTCTTCGACCAGCTCGATATGCCACTCCCTGCAAAGAGCGACCAGCTCGTCCAGATGCACCGGATGCCCGAAAGTATGCATCGGCACGCAGGCCTTGATCCGCCGGCCGGTGCCTTTGTTACAGCACTGCCCGTCCCGCACCTCGGCATGTTCCGCCAGCCAGGCCGCCATTTTGGAAGGGGAAAGCCCCATCGTATCCCGGTCAACATCCACAAACACCGGATACGCACCGCAGTACGAGATCGCGTTGGCCGTAGCGATAAACGTAAGGGGTTGCGTAATCACTTCGTCGCCCCGCTCGACGCCCGCCAGCATCAAGGCCATATGCAGCCCGTTAGTGCCCGAGACGCACACCACCGCCTTCGCCGCCCCCGTATAGGCGGCGATATCCCGCTCGAAACGATTGACAAACTCCCCGACCGACGACACGAACGTGGTGTCGATACATTCATCGAGGTATTTTTTCTCGTTCCCGGAGAAGGTCGCCGCATGCAGCGGCACGAACCCTCCCGCGGCATAATCCGGGTATGTCTTTTTAATCTGGTCGATGACCGGTTGATAATCCACTTTATTTTGCGTCATTTTTACGGAACAAAGGTAGCCCTTTTGTTATCATTTATCACAACTTTCAGTCCAAAATTATCGCTGCCGGGACAGCTGTATATTCTTCGCCCGCAGGGCCGCTGCTTGCGCTGCTTTATTTCGCCGCGCCCACGCCCCCCGCGGGGCGTGGGCGCCGTTAACGCGGAGGCCCAGCTATTCGCTCCCGGCCTTACTGCGGCTCGAAGCTCCCGCTTCTCGCCGCCCGTCAATGGCAAAGAAACAAGGCGCCCGTGGCAGATTCGTCTTTTTCAGCGCAAGCTGAAAAAGTCATCTCTGCCCATTAAGCGGGCGGGCGCCTTTCCGCAAACAGGAGGGTACTGCCCTTCCGCCGGGCGGGCGCGGCCATACATGGGCGTTTTGTTGGCCCGCCGGTTGTGAGGATGCAACTATCCCTTTACAAAGGCTGCCCGCCGTGACGCAACGCATGGACCCGCCCGGCGCACGCGTTGCGGGTTCTATTGGCCTGCCGGTTGACGGGCGGTAATACTCCAAAGACCTGCCGACAGATGTCGGAACTACCCCACCCGACTCAAAATCAAATCTTCTTGTAGGCCGTCTTGCCGTTCTTGTGCCGGGTATACCCCGCCAGTTTCAGATAGTCGTCCACGCTCATCCCCGCAGCCCGGGCCATCTCCATGGCGTGCGCGATGGAGATCGTATGAAATCCCGAGACTTTCGCCCGCCGCACCGCCGTCTCCCGCTCCGCCTCCAGCTGTTTCGGCGACTTGTACAGCCCCGCCTTCAACCGGATCGTGAACCGCACCCGGTCATAAGACCGTCCCGTCTTCAAAGGCACGGCCTCCACCAAAAGATCCGTATGCAAATTGATCTCCGCCAAGGTCCCCGCCGGCACCTCCATCCCCTCCCGGTTGACGTCGCGCCGCTCGCGCCAGATCTTATCCGCCCCCTTCCCCACGCTTTCGATGCCGATAACATATTTCAGGAAATTGCTGTTCGCATTCTTATTCCTCGCCGGGTCGTAAGCCGCGCTCTGGTCGGTGTAGGTCAGCTCGCGCAGCCGGTCGATCGACACTTCCCACACCCCCCCCGCCATCTTGTACTTGTTCTTCATCTGGGTGTAGAGCCACATGGCGTACTGACTCGACAGGTCGATATAATACTTGGTCTCCAGGGTGGCGAACTGATTGAGCTGCAACAGGAACTGCCTTGCGTCATCGGAGAATTTAATGGTGACATAATTCGAGTTCTCGGCATCGAACTGCATCCGGGAGAGCCACCACCACGCGCCCCATTTTTTGGCACTTATCCGGTATTCAATCGGATTATTCCCGATCTCGCGGATCGCATTCCGTACAATATCGTACCGGTCGTTGTTCCGCTCCGACAGGTTCAGGTACCGGAACAGATCGGTGATGTTGATATGCCATTCGGGAAACAGATCCGCCGTGGTATCGAGGTTCTGCGCCAGGGCGAACAGGAGTTTCTGGGCGTGGATGCCGAGCTTGTAGCGGTGTTTCTCGATCAGCTCGTGCGAGATGTGCGCGGCGCGGTCGGGATGGTATTTTCGTATTTTGTTCGCTGCTGCCACGGTTCCAGGTCGATCCTTTCAGGTTTCAGGGTTGGTTTTCAGGAACAAAGATAGTGTTTTTGATTTCAAATCCCAGTAATTTCGTCGTCACTGGGATTTATTTTTATAACCGGGCTATTCACTCTTTCTGTTCGGGTCGCAATCCGCTCCTTCTCCCCCCGTCCCGCAAAAGGAGGGTACTGCCCTCACGCCGGGCGCGGCCATACATGGCCGTTTTGTTAGAGTTTGCAATACCTTACGCTCCGCAAAAGCCGTTCAAGCGAGCTGACAGATCCCCAACTGAAGCCCTTACAGTCCGGTTCGAGTGCCGGGCGGCACTCCGCCGTATCTGTGATAACCTTCCGCCGTTTCTCGGATTTTGTCCGCCCAAACTCGGATTCAGTCCGCCGTTTCTATGATTTCGATTCAGATTTAAGTGATTGACAACCATTTACAGCTGTCTACAATAATAACAATATTTAACAATAAAAGACAATACTGTTTTTGGCTTCGCCGGGTCGTTTTTTAGGTTCTCCGGAAACGGAAAAATCGAATGAGAAAAGAATGTTTTCACAAGCCGCTTGTTCCCAGCCGCCCGGCGACTATTTTTATAGTTATACAGGTCCGCCACCTTAAAAATCACACCTTTTTGCGGCCTTTTCAGCCCGAATAATGGCCGGTCGCCATTGCGGAAGAAAAACCGGCACGAACAAAGATAAGCGAAATTCCGGGCCTGCCAGCGCGAAAAATCACTAAGGGACTTTTATCCCGTGATCCGCCCCACTCCATCCTGCACCCCCAAAAAATACACGGGAACCGCAAACAAAGTGTAAACCCTTGACACGAAATCCCAGTTTTAACGGACTCGCCGGAACGGTCCGCTCCGTACTCACTCGGATTTGAAAGTATCCCGAAACATCTGTTTTCCAGCCGATTCGCATAAACCGCACGTTTGTTGCCCAATATATAATACTAACTATACTAATAATTAATAACAGACATTTTATTAAGATCATATATACAATACGATACACACATACGGTTGATATAATAATACCTATATACAAGATCAGAGGGTTATGCAACGCCGCAAACGGCGATCGAACCCTTTCCGTTAAAACTGGGATTTATCCCCGCTGCCCTGCTGCGCAAATCCCAGTGAAGACGGAAACAGTACCATGCCATTCACTCGTAAAATACTAAATATATTCACTGAATGTATCATATATTAAATAATATTGATTAGTATAATGC
>JAJBVQ010000191.1 GCA_020859745.1 Rikenellaceae bacterium | reverse complement strand
GCACAAATGTAGATTTTTTAGGGCAGAAAATCAAACGGATACCCTTTCCGGCGGCAACGATCTGAAAATTTTTTAGTTTAGAATTATTATAATTTGAAAAAAGTATTTACCTTTGCCTCTGTCAAACGGAAGGAACGACCAGCCATGAAAAAGAGCAGCCAAGAGATTAGGGACATGTTGACCGGCCACGGTATCAAAGTGACGCCGCAGCGGATCGCCGTGTATACGGCGTTGTCTGAGTTGGGCCACGCCAGCGCGGAGCAGATCACGGCCCGGGTGCACGATTCGTTTCCCACGGTGACCGTGGGCACCATTTATAACGTGCTGGAGTGCTTCTCGTCGAACGGCGTGATCTCGAAGCTCAACACGAGCGACAACAAGATGTATTTCGACGTCAGCATCCACGACCACCACCACATCCTCTGCGAAGAGACGGGTGAGATACTCGACTTCGGCGACACGGAACTGACCGAAATGGTCCGCTCGTACTATGCCGCCCACGGTGCGGCCGGCGCGGAGGGGTTCGAAGTCAAAGACATCCGCGTCCAGGTAATAGGGAATTTCAAACACAACTCGAATAATAACCAATCCACCAAAACACCAACCAAATGAAAAGCGTAAAAGGAACCAAGACTGAACAGAACCTTCTGAAATCGTTCGCCGGCGAGTCGCAGGCACGCAGCCGTTACACCTTCTTCGCCAGCGTGGCTAAGAAAGAGGGGTACGAGCAGATCGCAGGCGTCTTCATGGAAACCGCCGAGCAGGAGAAAGAGCACGCCAAGCGTTTCTTCAAATTCCTCGAAGGCGGCATGGTCGAGATCACTGCTGCCTATCCGGCCGGCGTGATCGGCAATACCCAGCAGAACCTCGAAGCGGCAGCCGCCGGCGAGAATGAAGAATGGAGCGACCTCTACCCGGAATTCGCCGACGTGGCCGATGCGGAAGGGTTCCCGGCGATCGCCAAGGTATTCCGCGAGATCGCCAAAGTGGAAGCCGAACACGAAAAACGCTACCGCACCCTGCTGGGCCGCGTGGAAGACTGCTCGGTATTCAAGCGCGAAACCGAGATCGAATGGCAGTGCCGCAACTGCGGTTACGTTTACACCGGCAAGGAGGCCCCGATGGCCTGCCCGGCCTGCGCGCATCCGCAAGCCTATTTCGAACCCAAGAAGAACAACTATTAATCTCCGGCCCGCGCCGGAACCTCAGGTACTGCATGGCACAGACATGCAGTACCTTTCCATTTGAAACCTGACAAACGTAACAGACTCCTATGAAACTATTTCCCAAGATACTTATCGGAGCGGGCGTGGCAGCAGTCGTCGTCGGCATAGCCTACCACCTCTCCAATTCCGCGCCTTCCGCCGACCTGCCCCGCGAACAGCAGGCGCTGGCGATCCTGACCGACGGCCAATGCCTGATGTGCCACAGCGAAAATCCGGAACTCCCTTTTTACGCCAAGCTACCGGTTGCCAAAGGAATGATCCGCGAGGACATGACGCTCGGCTACAAGCATACCGACCTGACGGGCGTTTACGAAGCCCTCCGGAAAGGCGAAAAGGTGGACGAAGCCACGCTCGCCAAGATCGAGCGGGTGATAGACAAGGGGACGATGCCCATGGCACGTTTCTCGCTGATGCACTGGGGCTCGGCCATCACCGGCAAAAAAGCCGCGATGATGAAAGAGTGGATCAAGGAGCACCGCACACAGCACTATGCCCCCAACCTGGCCCATGCCGCGTTCGCCTTTGAGCCGGTGCAGCCGGTCATGGACTCGCTGCCCGTCGATCCGGCGAAGGTCGCGCTGGGCGAGAAACTGTTCCACGACCCCCGTTTCTCGGCCGACAATACCGTGTCGTGCGCCTCGTGCCATGGCCTGAATACCGGCGGAGTGGACAACAAGCAATATTCCGACGGCGTGGACGGTAAAAAGGGAGGCGTGAACGCTCCGACCGTCTACAACGCCGCGCTGAACTTCGTGCAGTTCTGGGACGGGCGAGCCGGTACGCTGGCCGAACAGGCCGGAGGGCCGCCCATGAACCCGGTCGAAATGGCTTCGGCTTCCTGGGAGGAGATCATCGACAAGCTGAAAGAGGATAAAGAGCTGACCGCCGAATTCTTGGCCGTCTATCCCGACGGCTATTCGGGCGACAACCTGACCGATGCGATCGCCGAGTTCGAAAAGACCCTGCTGACGCCGAACTCCCGGTTCGACCGCTACCTGAAAGGCGACTCGACTGTGCTGACGGCGCAGGAGATCAAGGGCTACGAGCTTTTCAAAGCCAACGACTGCGCCTCCTGCCACGTAGGGGCCAATCTCGGCGGCCAGTCTTATGAATTGATGGGCCTGAAGGCCGATTATTTCGCCGACCGCGGATTGGAGATGACCGAAGAGGACAACGGCCGCTTCAAGGAGACCAAAACGGAACGCGACCGCCACCGGTTCAAAACCCCGGGCCTGCGCAACGTAGCCCTCACGGCGCCATACCTGCACGACGGCAGCGCGAAAACGCTGGAGGAAGCGGTAGACGCCATGGCGGTTTACCAGGTCGGCAAACCGCTTTCGACCGCTGACCGCGACGACATCGTGGCTTTCCTGAAAACCCTGACGGGCGAATACCAGGGCAAACCGCTCGACGCGCAGAACAGCTAATCACTCCGAACACGGGGATGGATATTCCCGCCGGGACGGCGCTCCGGACTCCTGCATGGTCAGGACCGGGGCGCCGCTTTGTTTTTACGCGGTATCAGCAACAGCAGAAGAGGGGCCATCGCCAGCAAAGTCAGGGCTGCGATGACAAAGAAGTCGTCCGTTACCCCTTTGATATAAACGTCGGTTTGCGACCCCGCCACGTCATGCGCAGCGGTGTGATACGAGATACGCGAGGTCATGATGGCCGTCAGCAAAGCGATCCCGATGCTGCCGGAAAGTTGCTTGATGCTGTTGGCGATGCCCGAAGCGGCAGCCATGTCTTTCTGCTCCAGATGCTTCAGGGAGAAGATATTCAGCGGCGCGAAAGTCAGGCCCATGCCGAATCCACGCAGGTAGAGCACCGTCATAATGGCCGAGTGGTGCGTCTGGGCCGTGAACCGGCTCGCCAGCCAGAAACTGAGCGTCATCACCAGGATACCCGTAATCATCAGCGGGATCGACCCGATGTAACGGGTCACGATCCCCGACACCGTCGAAAGCGTTCCTTGTATCAATCCCACGGGCAGGAAGACCATACCGGCCATGATCGCCGTGTAGCCCAACCCATTCTGCATATAGAGCGGCAGCAGGTAGGTTCCCCCCAGCATCCCGATCCCGAAGATCATCAGCACCATCATGGCTACGCCGAAGTTCCGGTCACCGAGCAGCCGGATATTCAGCAACGGGAACTTCACCCGCAGTTCGTTCCACACGAAGACGACCAGTGCGATGCCTCCCACAATGAACGACCCGACCACCTCCGGCGCGGCCCACCCTTTGGGATTGGTGGCCGCATTGCCCCGCGCCAGCGCGTAGATGGTGACAGGCATGAACAGCGCCACGCTGACGAAGCCCACCCAGTCGAAACGCCCGATGTCGGGATTCTTCCATTCACGCTGGATAATCAGGGCTGCCACGATGGCGATCAACCCCAACGGCACGTTCACGTCGAAAATCCAATGCCAACTGTAATCGTCCACCAGATATCCGCCGAGCAGCGGCCCGAACGAGATCGAGGCAGCCGAAGCCACGGCCCACAGGCCCAATGCCGTTCCGCGCTGGGCAGGAGGAAACTCGCGCGAAACGATAGCGAGCCCAAGAGCCTGGATCATGCCGCTCCCCACGCCCTGAACGGCCCGCGAGCCGATCAGGAACCAGTCGGTCCACGCCCGCCCGCAAAGCCACGACCCCAGCGTAAAGAGGAACATGCCGATGATATAGACCTTTTTATTGCCGTACCTGTCGGCCAGCCACCCGGCCGTCGGCAACATAATGGTCATCGTGATCATGTAAGCCGTGATGACCCATTCCGCGGTGGAGATCCCCACATGGAACGCGCCCATGATGGCCGGCATCCCGACGTTGACCACCGTGATGTCCAGCACGGCCATGAATGTCCCGATCATGATCATGCCCAGCACCCACCATTTGTATCCTTTCCCGGCCCGTAAACGTGTTATGAATGCCTTCATCCGATTCGTTTTCTCCGGGAGCTTGCAAAAAAAATGCCACCTTTGTACCGCAAACCACAGACGACAAACTACGGATGAAAGAGATCGAAAGCGTGGCCCTGGTCGGACTCGGCGCCGTCGGGACGGTTTTGGCGACCCGGTTGCAGGAGGCGCTGCCGGGGAATTTCAGCGTGATTGCGGATGCCCGGAGGCAGGAAAAACTGCGCAAAGAGGGGATTATTTTCAACGGGAAACGGTATGATTTCGCCTTCGCCGACGGAACCGGTTTCCGGGACCTGATCCTGATAGCGACCAAATCGACAGCTTTGGAAGACGCTTTGGAAGCCATAACACCTTACGTCGGGCCGGACACGCTGATCCTTACGCTGTTGAACGGTATCGACAGCGAGGAGATCGTCGCGGAAAAGTTCGGACAGGAGCATGTGCTCTACTCTTATTTTCTGGGACACCCGAGCATGCGCCAAGGCAACCGCATCACCCACGACGGCGAATACCGCATCTATTTCGGGGAAGCGGATAACCGGACACTTTCGGCCAAAGTATCGGCGGTCGAAAGGTTGTTCGACCGGACAGGCATTCCCTGCCGCATACCCGAGGATATGGTCGCAGCCCTATGGCAAAAGTTCGTCATCAATATCGGCTGCAACCAGACCACCGCCCTGCTCCGCCGCCCGTACGGCCATTTGCAGGAAAACGAACAGGCGATGGCCCTGGCCCGGCGGATGATGGACGAGGCCGCCGCAGTGGCCCGGCAGCTGAACATCGCCGGGGCCGGACAAATGGCCGGAGAGGCCGAAGAGGTGATCCGTTCGATGAATCCGGAAGGAAAAAGTTCCATGTTGCAAGACGTGGAAGCAGGACGGCCCAACGAAATCGGCATCTTCGCAGGCGCGCTCTGCCGGCTGGCCGGAACCATCGGGTATCCCGTTCCGTGGAACGAAGCCGCACACCTGATTTTGTCGGCCTTGTAAAAAAAGGCCGCAAGTCGGGAAATTATACCTACCTTTGCCGGACATAAACAAACAATATACACTCAATGAAAAAGATCTTGTTGGCAGTTGTGGCTGTAGCAGCCTTGGTTGCCTGCTCAGGGAAAACCGGCCTCGAAGCCGAACTGGTCGGCAGCTACTCTGCCAAACCCGAAATCGAAGTGGCCGACTCCACCGATTTCGGCGCACAACTGGCTGCTGCGATGTTGTCGCAGATGAAAATGGACATGGATTTCAAAGATAACGGGACGGTCGATATGACGGTTACGATGGGCGCTAACTCACAATCGACCCTCGCCAAATGGGAGATCAAGGCAGACAGCCTGGTCATCACCGACAGCACCCAGACCACCCAGAGTTTCGGTATTGCCAAGACTACGGACGGTTTCAAGCTGACCAGCGAGCAGATGAACCTCGTGCTGACCCCGAAGGCGGAATAATCCCGCCCGGCGGATAACCGTTACGGTTTGCGGTCCCCTTTATAGCAAAGGGGACCGCTTTATTTTTAAGTGGCATGCAATTTGCGCCGCTCCGGTTTCAGACTCGGACATCCCCGCATGGAGCTAACCCTGATACATTACGCCACCGCCATATTGGCCGGACTCGCGAGCGGCCTCGTCAGCGAGATCGGCGGGGCCGGTTCGCTCATCTCGCTGCCCATGCTCATCGGGCTGGGCCTGCCCCCAAGCGTCGCCAACGGCACCAACCGTATCGGCGTGATGACCCAGTACACCATGGGCTACATCCGCTACCTCACACACAAGCACATACCCCACAAAGAGGCCGCCATACTCTCCGTGACCCTGATCCTGGGAACCGTCGCCGGGGCCTATTTCGCCGTCCGCATCGCCGACGTGATCTTCAACTGGATCTTTATCGGCGTGATGGTCATCACCATCCTCTTTACCTTTTTCTCGCACGACCTCTCCGACAAACCCGACAGCACCGACGATCCCGTAGGCCGCTCGCGCATCGCCGATTACCTCATTTTCCTGCTTTTGGGCCTCTACTGCGGCATGATCCAGGCCGGTATGGCCTACCTGATGTATTACCTGCTGGTCACCCGGCTCCACACCGCGACCAAAACGGCCGAAGCGATCAAAACCTATATGAGCATGATCGTCACCCCGTTCGCCCTCTTTATTTT
>JAJBVQ010000015.1:2159-6326 GCA_020859745.1 Rikenellaceae bacterium | reverse complement strand
ATAGCGCGATCCGTTAGGATCGCCGGCCTTGCGCGCTGGCGCCGTAGGCGCCACCCCCGAAGCGCGCAGGCCGAAGCCGAGAGAGTATGTAGCAAATCTTTGAGCGCCCATCGCAAAAGTCCCCGCGTCAGCGGCGGGCCGCCCCGTGTGGGGCGTGGGCGGCCCGAATAAAGTCATTACTGCTGATAAGCTGGCCAACATTTTTCACGCCAAAGGTCGGCCCGGGGTCAGCGCGGGATGGTTAACTTCGCTACGCTCGTTTTCTTCCTCGCCGTTCGGCAATATAAGCTTGCTTACATTGCTCTCCCTGGCAGCGTCAGTTGCAGCCCTTCGCCGGGGGTGGCTCAGGGCTGTGCGATCTGGCGGTCGCAGACCGATAAGAAAGGTCTTGGCGGCGGATTTAAAAAAGCCCGGAATCCGCAGGGAATGCCGGGCCATGATGGTTCATGAAAAAAAGCAGCCTGCATCAGGCGTGCTGGGTCAGTTTCATCAGCGCAGTCTCGACCATGCGCCGCACGAAAGGCGCATAATCCGGCTGGCTGTCGCCCGCCACGCGCTGGGCGATGATGGTACAGACGGTTAGGGCGCGGTGCCCCATCAGGGCCGAAAGGCCGGCGATGGCAGAGCTTTCCATTTCGAAGTTGGAGACCCGCAGTCCCTCGAACTCGAACCGTTCGATCTGTTCCAGGTAGTCCGGATGGGCCAGCGGCAGGCGCACGACGCGTCCCTGCGGGGCGTAAAATCCGGGTGCGGACAAAGTCAGTCCCGGGATCGCCGCGTCGCTGAACAGTGCGACCAGCTCCGGGTCATTAGGCACGAAATAAGGCCGGGCCAGCCGTTCGTCCCAGCGGGTCTGCTGCACGAAGGCCTCTTCGATGCGGCGGTCGCAGACGGCGTCGCTGCCGGAGTAGAAGTTCAGCAAACCGTCGATACCTCCCGATACGGCGGACATCACCAGGTCGCCCAGCCGGATGTCCGGCTGCACGGCGCCGCTGGTGCCGAGCCGCACGATGCGCAGGCTTTTGCGTTCGGGCTGGGGCTTCACGGTGCGGGTGGCGAAATCGACGTTGGCCAGCGCATCGAGCTCGTTCATGACGATGTCGATGTTGTCACAGCCGATGCCGGTGGAGACCACCGTGAGACGCACGTTGTTGAGGGTTCCGGTGTGGCACCGGAACTCGCGGTTGGCGGAGCTGCTCTCGATCCGGTCGAAGTAGCTGGCTATCATGCTGCTGCGGTCGGGGTCGCCGACCAGGATCACCGTGTCGGCCAGTTCGCCGGGTTTCATGTGGAGGTGGAAGACGGAGCCGTCGTCGTTGACGATCAGCTCCGAGGAGGGTATGGTGCGCATAAGGCTTGGTTTTCGTTTATTTCACGGGGCCGTAGGAACCGCCGGATGATGAGCCGGTGTTGACGTGGGTGGCGCCGCCGGTGTAGCGGACGGATGCGCCGCTGGAGGCCCGGCCTTTGATGGAGTTAGTGGCGCAGCACCTCAGCGAGGAGCCGGACGAGGCGTCGGCCTGCACATCTTTGGCCTGCAACCGGCTTAGGTCGGCGGTAGAGCCGGATGCGGTCTCGGCTTCGAGTTTGTCGGTCGTGCCGCTGACCACAGCCCGGGCGCCGGAGTGCACGCTGACTTCGACCTCTTTGGCCGTCACGTCGATACGGTCAATCATCGCGCCGCTGTGCGCTTCGAACTCGCATTCGCGGGCGGTGAAACTGCCGTTGCCGCTGATGCGGGCGCCGCTGTGGGCTTTGGCTTTCTCGAACGTTGTGACGGTGACGGTGGCTTTACGCACGCCGCGCACGCGCTGAAGATCGCGGGGCAGGTTGTCGAAGCCGATGTCCAGCACGCCGTCATCGACCTTGGCGCGAAGGTAGGGTTGCAGGCGGCTGTCCACGGTGATGACGGCACCGCTCACGGGGCCTTGTTGCAGGGTGACTTCGAAACCGCTGTGGGCCGTCACGCCGCGAAGGTGGCCGGTCTCGATGGTCTGGCTGCCGGTATTGTTCTGGGCCAGGGCCGTGCACCCGCAAAGGGCCGCGGCGGCAAGGAGGAGGGTCAGTTTTGTCTTTATCATAACAGGTAGGTTTTAGAGGATGATTTTATAAATTGGATATGCTGCCCATGCCGGATTTGCTGGCGCTGAGACGGATTTTGTTGTCGGCGCGGTAGCGGATGCTGCTGCTGCCGGAGGCGTCGGCGTCGAGGCTTTCGGTGACCCAGGCGGTAATGCCGCTCATACCGGAGGTCTCAGCGGTTACGTTCTTGGTTTTGAGTTCTTTGAGGTTGATGTGGGAGCTGCCGTCGGCTTCGGCGGTCACGTTGTCGGCGTTGCCGGTTGCGGTTATGGAGGACATGCCGGATGTGGAGGCGTCGAGGCTGCGGATAGTGCCGCAGTCGAGGCTGAGTTTGGACGAGCCGCCGCATTCGGCTTTTGTGGACGGTGCGCCGCCCTTAACGGTGGCGCTGCTCATGCCGCTGACCTCGATGTCCAACGATGCGACGGAGCCGCAGTCTAGCGTGAGGTGTGAATTGCCGTTTGCTTCGGCAGAGATGCCTTTGGCGTTTTTCAGGGTCAGGTTTTCGATACTGCCCATGCCGGAAGTGTTCACTTCGGTGCCGCTGCCTCCGGTCACGTCGATGGTGATCGGCCCGATCTTGCCGATGCCGGAGGCTGTGATCTCGGCGGCGGCGCCGGTGAAGGTGCCGACGGGCTTAACGGAGGCCAGGCCCGATGCGCCGAGCCGGTCGATGCGGTTGAGGGTCACTTCGGCGGTGGCGGGGCGGCTCCATTTGCCGGCATCTTGCAGCCCGCGGGGCAGGTCTTTGAAGCCGAGGTGCAGGATGCCTTTTTCGAGGCGGACTTCGAGGTAGGGCTTGAGCCATTCGTCGATGGTGACTGTGACGCCGTTCTCGGCGGTGTTTGCGCTCTGGCGCAGGGTGACGGCGAAGGTGTGGCCGGCTTGAAGACCGTTGATGGGGATTCCGCGGGACGAGGTGAGGGTGGTTTCACCGGCGAATGCGGCGGGAATCGAGAGGGCGAGGGCGGCGCAGAGGCCGAAGATCTGTTTTTTCATGGTGTGCCGAAACGGATATGTTCCCCAAATATAGCCATTTGGGGAACGGTTTGAAAATGTTTTGTTACCGGATGCTCACGGAGCTGGCTTTCGAAGCCTCTTTTTTCAGTACTTCGGGGTCGCCTGCGCAGGTGATGCGGCTGGCTCCGCTGGCCGAGGCGCTCAACTCGCCGGTGGCGTAGCAGTCGATGCGTGCGGCGCCGGAGGTGGAGCAACTGGCCGTATGGGCTTTCAGCTCGCCGAGCTGGCAGTTCGCGGCTCCCGAAGCTTCGGCGGTCAGGTGGCTGGCGCTGCCGCCGGCGGAGACCTTAACGGCTCCGCTGGCGTCGATGTTGAGCGTCCCGGCGTGGCAGGTGAAGTCGATTTTGGAAGCTCCGCTGGCGTCTACGGTCACTTTCGAGGGTTTGCCGAAGCTGGCGTTCCCGACGCGTCCCGCACCGGAGCAGCCGATGGTGACGGGGCCTTCGGTTTTCACGTTCAGGTCGTTGACGGCACCGGCTCCGCTGGTCTTAACGGTGAATTTATCGGCGGTGAACGCGCCTTCGACGGTGACTTTGGCGGCCCCTTGGGCCTGGATGCCGTCGAGCTGTTTGACGCTGACCACGGCGGTGGGTTTGCCGACCCAGTATTGTCCGTAGTTGAGGTATTGCGGCCGGTCGTTTTTCATGCTGAGGATCAGCTTGCCGTTCTCGAGCTTGCAAACGAGGTAGGGTTGCAGGCGGCTGTCGATGGAGATCTGCACGCCGGTCTTGTCGCTTTGCTTGATGACGGTGTTGAAGGCGAAGCCTACTTCCACTCGGTCGATGGGCTGGTTCTGGAATTTGGTCTCGACTACCGACGTGGCGGTCTTGGCCGTTTGGCGGGCTTTGTTTTCGTCTTCTTTGTTGGCTTCGGGGCGGAAGGCGGCCGCGTTGATGCAGATCAGCAGCAGGGCGGCGAATAACAGGTGTTTCATGGCGATTATGTTTTTTTGTTTTTTATTTTCGGTTTTCCGTGTAAGGTTCGGGTGACGCCTTTAGACATGAGTCACTGGAGAAGAAATCAGGCGACAAACAGGTCGTAAATGGAGGTAGTATTTATACTTGA
>JAJBVQ010000015.1:0-2149 GCA_020859745.1 Rikenellaceae bacterium | reverse complement strand
GTCGGTGTATATCAGGTGGTCGTTGTTGTTTATTTTTGACTGGTTTTTTTTTTCGGTTATCTGTGGTCTGCGCGGCTGTCGCGTTAGGCCAGGATGCAGATCAGCAGCAAGGCGGCGAATAACAGGTGTTTCATGGCGGTAGTATTTTTCAGTTCTTATTAAGTCCAGCGACCGGTTCCTGTGGGTGACACACTTTAGACGTCCGGGGTGTGTCTTTCGGATTATCCGGTTCTGCCTTTTCTAGTGCCAGCGGCGTGCCATAAAACTTAATTTGCTGAATGTCATGTTTTTATGTGTTTTCGGTTGCGACGGAAGTGTCTAATTCTTTGACACCGGATGTCTAACTCTTGGACACCCTCTCGGAGGTGCAGAAAATTTCGCTATTTTTGTACGCCGCTTGCAGGGCAGGGGCGTATGTTGCCCCGGACCGGACGGGGTAATTTTAACAGTACGGTTAAACAGTATACTTTTTTTCGTCCCGCAGCCAGCGGGGGCGAAATCGAGCGCAGCGAGCAATTTAGCCCTCCGCCGGGGATGGCTGCGGGCTAACCGCTGACGCGGAAACTTAAATATCAACCGTACTTTTTTACACTGAATACGTTTACACTATATGAAGAATATCCGCAACTTTTGCATTATCGCGCATATCGACCACGGTAAATCGACGCTGGCAGACCGCCTGCTGGAGGTGACCAAAACGGTCAGCGAGCGGGAATTGCAGGCGCAGATGCTGGACGACATGGATCTTGAGAAGGAGAAAGGGATCACGATTAAAAGCCATGCGATACAGATGGAGTATGTGCAGGACGGGGAGAAGTATATCCTGAACCTGATCGACACGCCCGGCCATGTGGACTTTTCGTACGAGGTGTCGCGGGCCATCGCGTCGTGCGAGGGGGCCTTGCTGGTGGTGGACGCGACGCAGGGGATTCAGGCGCAGACCATTTCGAACCTCTATCTGGCGCTGGGGAACGACCTGGAGATCATTCCGGTGCTCAACAAAATAGATATGGCCTCGGCCATGGTCGAGGAGGTGAAAGACCAGATCGTGGACATGCTTGGCTGTAAGCGGGAAGAGATCCTCGCGGCATCGGGCAAGACGGGGGAGGGGGTGGAGGATATTCTGCGGGCGATCGTGGAGCGGGTGCCGGCGCCGAAGGGTTCGGAGGAGGCGCCGTTGCAGGCGCTGATCTTCGACTCGGTGTTCAATCCGTTCCGGGGGGTGATCGCTTACTACCGAGTGATGAACGGGGTGATCCGCAAGGGGGAGAAGGTCAAATTCTTCAACACGGGAAGCGAGTACGAGGCGGACGAGATCGGGGTGTTGAAGCTCAAGATGTCGCCGCGGGACGAGATACGGGCCGGGGATGTGGGCTATATTATTTCGGGGATCAAGAATTCGGTGGACGTGAAGGTGGGGGACACGATCACTTCGGTGGCGAACCCTTGCAAGGAGGCGATTGCGGGGTTCGAGGATGTCAAACCGATGGTCTTCGCGGGGCTTTACCCGGTGGAGACGGACCAGTACGAGGATTTGCGTGCGTCGTTGGAAAAATTGCAGCTGAACGATGCATCGCTGACTTATGAGCCGGAGTCGTCGTTGGCGCTCGGGTTCGGTTTCCGATGCGGGTTCCTCGGGCTGCTGCATATGGAGATCATCCAGGAGCGGCTGTTCCGGGAGTTCAATATGGATGTGATCACCACGGTGCCGAACGTCTCCTACAAGGTGTTCACCACCAAGGGGGAGGAGTTTATGGTGCACAATCCGTCGGGGCTGCCGGAACCGAACTATATCCACAAGATCGAGGAGCCGTACATTTTGGCGCAGGTCATCACCAAAACGGAGTATCTGGGGGCGATCATGAAGCTGTGCATCGAGAAACGGGGGGTGTTGCTGAACCAGAATTTTATCACCACGGACCGGGTGGAGGTCAATTTCGATATGCCGCTGGCGGAGATCGTGTTCGACTTTTACGACAAGCTCAAGAGCGTGTCGCGGGGCTATGCGTCGTTCGATTACCATATGACGGATTATAAGGAGTCGAAGCTCTCGAAGCTGGATATTCTGCTGAACGGGGAGCAGGTGGATGCGCTTTAGTAGCTGATCTATGTGGACCATTCCTACGAGTTCGGGCGCAAGATGTGCCAG
>JAJBVQ010000206.1 GCA_020859745.1 Rikenellaceae bacterium | reverse complement strand
TTTATTAACAGGTAGCCATTATGTCATTCATAGATGAAAAAATCGTAGCCGAAGGCCTGACCTTCGATGACGTACTCCTCGTTCCCGCCTACTCCGAAATCCTTCCGCGCGAAGTTTCCGTGGCTTCGCGGTTCTCCCGTAATGTGCCTATCAACACCCCGATCGTGTCGGCGGCCATGGACACCGTGACCGAGGCCGAACTGGCCATCGCCATCGCCCGGCAGGGCGGGATCGGCGTGATCCACAAGAATATGCCGATCGACGCGCAGGCGCACCAGGTGCGCAAAGTGAAACGCGCCGAGAACGGGATGATCTACGACCCGATCACCATCAAGGCCGACGGGACGGTGGGCGACGCCAAAGCATTGATGCACGAGAACAAGATCGGCGGGATACCTGTGATCGACGACGACTACAAACTGATCGGGATCGTCACCAACCGCGACCTGCGGTTCCAGACCGACGCGGCCAAGAAGATCAGCGAGGTGATGACCAAGGAGAACCTGGTCACCACCCACAACCCCGACCTGAACGAAGCCGCCAAGATCTTGCTCAACAACAAGATCGAGAAGCTGCCGGTCATCGACCACAATGGCAAGTTGGTGGGACTTCTGACCTATAAGGACATCATGAAAGTCAAGGACAACCCCAACGCGGCGAAAGACTCGAAGGGACGGTTGCGCGTGGCGGCGGGCGTAGGGGTCACCCACGACACGATGGAACGCGTGGCGGCGCTTTACGAAGCCGGCGCGGATGCGATCGTGATCGACACAGCGCACGGCCATTCCAAAGGCGTGATCGAAAAACTCAAGGAAGTCAAAGCGAAATATCCGGATCTCGATGTGGTGGTAGGGAATATCGCTACGGCTGATGCGGCGAAGATGCTCGTAGCGGCGGGGGCGGACGGAGTGAAGGTCGGCATCGGGCCGGGTTCCATTTGCACGACGCGTATCATTGCGGGCGTCGGGGTGCCGCAGCTCAATGCCGTTTACGACGTGACCTCGGCCCTGAAAGGAACCGGCGTGCCGGTGATTGCCGACGGCGGGATTCGCTATACCGGGGATATTGTGAAGGCTATTGCTGCCGGGGCCGATTGTGTCATGGCGGGGTCTATGTTCGCCGGGGTCGAAGAGTCGCCGGGGGAAACGATCATCTACAACGGCCGTAAATTCAAGTCCTATCGCGGGATGGGCTCGCTGGAAGCGATGCAGAAAGGCTCCAAAGACCGCTATTTCCAGGATGCCGAAGACGACATCAAGAAACTGGTTCCGGAAGGGATCGCAGCACGGGTGCCCTACAAAGGACAGCTGGCGGAGGTGATCTACCAGATCGTCGGGGGCCTCAGGGCCGGGATGGGTTACTGCGGGGCCAAAGATATCGAGGCGCTGAAAAACGCCAGGTTCGTGCGCATCACCTCATCCGGGATGCAGGAGAGCCATCCGCACGACGTGACCATCACGCGCGAGGCTCCGAACTACAGCCGCCAGGACTGACACAGAAGGCACTACTACTCTATCCTTTTATCCCTATCATTTTATCGGGCGTTCCCCCTTCACCGGGCGGACGCCTTTTTTCATTTCCCGAACCGATGATCGGTATTCTCCGGAATCCGGAAAGGGCCGCCAACATCGTGTCTAATCCCGGAATACCCGGTAACGGGGTCGGAAATGGCATAGTATTTGCGATATTTCGGTCGTCCGCAAGCATGGCTGCGTACAACTTATCGAGACAAAACAATTCGAAAAACACTAAAACCAAAAGCTATGAAAAAATTCCCTATGCTTAAAAAGGACGTTGTCGATACCCCGATCTTCGGCTCGAACGAAGAACAGCGCGTTGCCCCCAAGACTGAACTGACCAAGGAGGGCACTGCGGAAGACATCGCCTACCAGATCGTACACGACGAAGCCATGCTCGACGGTAACGCGCGGCTGAACCTCGCCACGTTCGTCACCACCTGGATGGACGACAGCGCACGCCGCATCATGGCCGAAACGATGGACAAGAACATGATCGACAAGACGGAATATCCGCAGACCGCCGAGATCGAACGCCGCTGCGTCAACATCATCGCCAAACTGTGGAACTCGCCCGAAGCCGTCGACGGACAATACTGCATGGGGACCAGTACCGTAGGTTCTTCCGAGGCTTGTATGCTCGGCGGTATCGCCGCCCTCTTCCGTTGGAAAAAACGCCGCAAGGCAGCCGGCAAACCGACCGACAAGCCCAACTTCATCATCTCGTCCTGCTTCCAGGTAGTATGGGAAAAATTCGCCATCTACTGGGACGTTGAAATGCGCCAGGTACCGGTGGACATGAACCACATTACGCTCGACCCGGAACAGGTCGTCCAGATGTGCGACGAGAACACCATCTGCGTAGTGCCGATCCAAGGTGTGACCATCACCGGCTTGAACGACGACGTGAAAGCCATCAACGACGCCCTCGACAAACTGAACGCCAAGACGGGCTGGGAAATCTGCATCCACGTGGACGCCGCAACCGGCGGTTTCATCCTGCCGTTCATCTATCCGGACGTGCAGTGGGACTTCCGCCTCAAATGGGTGCTCTCGATCAGCACCTCGGGCCACAAATTCGGGCTCGTATATCCGGGCGTAGGCTGGGTCGTGTGGAAAGACAAATCCTACCTACCCCAGGAGATGAACTTCGCCGTCAACTACCTCGGCGCCGAAGTGCCCAGCATCTCGATCAACTTCTCGCGCCCGGGGAACCAGGTGCTCGCACAGTACTACCAGTTGATCCGCCTGGGGTGGAACGGCTACCACGACGTACAGGCCAGCTCGCTCAACGTCTGCCTCTACCTCCGCGAAGAGCTGAGAAAAATGGGCATCTTCGAATTCTTCACCGACGAAATGCCCAATCCGCTGTTCATCTGGAAGCTGAAAGACGACCCGAACCGCAAGTGGACGCTTTACGACCTCTCCGACCGCCTGCATATCCAAGGGTGGCAGGTTCCGGCCTACACCATGCCGGCTAACATGGAGCAGGTGGTCATCATGCGTATCGTTGCCCGCCAGGGCGTAGGCATCGACCTCGCAGACCTGCTGATGAAAGACCTCAAAGCCTGTGTCGCTGAACTCGATGCTCTCGAAAACCCGACCAACAGCGCCGAAAAATGGAATAATAAACAGCCGCAGACACAAAGCTGTTTCAACCACGTCAGATAATCTGACAGAAACCTCTTCGAAAAACCCGCCATATTTTCGTCATACCTGCGAAAATATGGCGGGTTTTATTAATTTTGTATAGTTTACTTTATTCCGCCCCACTTATGAAAAAGCTTATCAACTTCCTATTATTGCCGTTACTGACCGCCTGCGGCGGCGTCACGAACAACAGCAACAGCAACAAGATTACCGATCCGATGCTGGCCTCCAAGGATTTCTTTTTCAGCGGTGATTACGTCTATTACGCCGATGCGGCGGTGCTGACCGACTGCGCCACGGGCATCACGCTCCCTATCGCCCAGACGGGCGACAACCTGAACGCCGAAAGGCGCTACACGGCATTGCCGGGACCGGAGATGCTGCCCTGTTACGCCATTATGGAGGGTTATCTCCAGCCAAAAGCGGGCCATGGCGAGGGATATCCGCTGGAGCTGGTCATCACCCGGTTCGGACAATTCGATACCCTGCGCCACTGCAATCCGAAACAACGCCTTGCAGGGCGCTATATCGACAAACTGGCCGATACCACGTCGCAGCAAATCACGCTGGAGCTTCACGACGATTACACCTACAAAATGACCACGCACGACGTTCCTGCCAACTCTTACGGTATCACGGAAGGACATTGGGGCCGGTTGAGCGAATCGGTCGTCGTATTTATGGTACCGAACAGCGCGGATGCGTTGGCGACTGTAAATTGGGAAGGTCCCGAACTGGTTCTGTCCGAGAACTCCGCTTTTATCAAGGTCAAATAGATTTTAAGGCACTTAATATTTATCAAACAAGGCGACAGCCCGTCCGACCGGATCCTGCGCAATAACTACCGCATACCGCTTTACGGAGCGTACCCATTCCGTTTCGGCAGAAAATGAATCGGGTTTGCTGTCCGGCGGCAAAGCAATGGGCTTCACCGCCCCGCGCGGAGTCCCGTGTATCTTCCCCTCGTCCTCGCCGGATACAGTTGCCGGCTGCCCTTCACCAGCCAATACCGTATTGCGGCTCTTCCAGCGGGCACCCAGATAAGCAATATAGTCCCGCCAGCGCGGCAGGTAGTAATCCCGCAGCATCCCGCCCCACTCCTTATGCGCATAGTCCCGCACCGGCGATCTGAACGGCGTCCACGTACCGATCAGCAACCGTGCGTTATACTCATATAGGTCCTGCGTCTCCTTATCGTCAGATACCTTTCACGCCGCATCGAGCCACCGCGACACATCGAACATCGGATGCGTCGAGAGCAGTGCATCCTGATCGGCAATCAACCCTAAAAAGCGAGCCGAAAGATTGTCGAATCCCTCCCGGTCGCCGGTTTTATAAGCCTCCGTCATACCGTAATAGGCTTCGCGCCCGAGATCGGCCAAATACTGCCGCACGAAATCCACCGCATCATACCGGTACGTCTCCAGCCCGCCGAACCGCGGCGCGGCTTCCAAAAATAACTTCACCCCCCGGGCAAACAAGTCCCGATCGTAATATATCCGACACTGGCTCCACGCCGACGCCGTGATATTCCGTCCTTTGAGGCTCGGCGGCGCACAAAACACCGACTCCGACGGACGCCGCGACCCATCGTAAGTGCCATACGCAGTCCGCAGGAAAATTTGCCACGCACTGTCCACTTCCGGACATGCTAAGCCATAACGCCGATGCGCATAATCGGCTATCCATCGGCCCATATCCGGTACGCTGTCCCTCCACCGCATTTCGAAACCGAGGTCGAATGCCACCGGATTGAGCTCGATCCCCTCGGGTGTCGTCCCGACGCCCGCCATCCATCGTCCCGCAACCGAATCGCCCAGTCCCCGCACCGGTTCCTCGGCAATGGCCTGCAAACGTCCGTGCAGCCCGACATTAGCCCCGTAATTGGTCAGGTGCGCCCATATCCACGGAAAGCCGCGGAAAGCACCGCGTTCCTGCCAGCGGCTCCAGTATTCGGCACAAATATCGACGACGATGGTATGCTTCGGATCGAGTCCTTTCAACAATACCCCCTGCGGATTTTCGCCCCACGCCTGAATCATCCACACCGCCTCCGGATTAGCTGTCCGCATCGCGCCCTGTACTTGCCGCGCTGCCTCGGCCACATCCAGACCGCCCGTATGGCCACCCTCATGGAACAAGTCGCCTCCCCAGTAATCCGCTTTTCCGTAAAGTTTTTCGTATTCCTCGTACCATACCTGAGCCATCTCGGTAAAGAGCGAATCCAACGGGTCGAGCACATGCGGTCTCACCAGCCCGTTCCACTCCCCTTACGGTATAATATGCGCCTGCGGAAATTTCTGTTTCAAGTCCGAAGGTACCATCCCGAAAAAGCCCTGAAAAACCGGGTTCATCCCATATTCCCGCATCCGGGCCACAATTTTCCGTTGCAATGCCTCCTGCCGCTCGAACCACTCATCCGGCAGCGGGCCGCCCTGCCCTTCCATATTACCCATCAGGAACCACGCCAGATAGGGAGGCCCCGGCAGGAACCGTTTGATCTCGCCGTCGGTATAGCCGAACCGCCTCAGCGTATTGCGCCACACTACTTCGGTCCCGACCATCGCCATGGGCGTCGTCACTCCGCCGAGAGCCATCAGGTCGATCTCCCGCTCCCAGCGTTCCCAATCCCACCAAACGGTACTGTACCCGAACGTGCAGTAGTTCATATAGAAGCTGTGCCGATGGGGAGAGCGTATCTCAACCGGCTTATCCGGTACGGGCAACACCTCGGGAATAGCGACTTGGTCGCCGCAGAAAGACAGCAAGCTGTTGCAATAGTATTTCAGGTACCAGTTCAGTCCGCTGGCCAGGCTCACCGGCGTGTCGCCCTCGATCGCCACGCATCCTTTCGCTCCTTTCGCTATCCGAAAATAGGGTCCATCGGCAGGCTCGATCCGGAAGGCGACACGTCCGGCCAATCCCGGCGCGATACGTTCCATAAGCCGTTCGACTACGGGAATGGAACGTTGTGCGGCAAAAGAAAGGGACGGGAACCATAGTCCCATCCCTACCCAAAAGAGTACGGCAACTTTTCTCATCGGTCGAGATACGGTATTAATGCCGCAAGATAGCTATTTCCGGTTTATCCGTCAATCCTTTCGCCGTTGAGATAGACTTCGAATCCGATCGGAGCCACCGTCCGCAGCATATTCGCCACGCCGCAATACCTCTCCTGCGACAGGTTGACCATTTTCAACGGTTTGGAC
>JAJBVQ010000226.1 GCA_020859745.1 Rikenellaceae bacterium | reverse complement strand
GCTACGGCCTGACCAGTGCCACGGGTGTGAGCAAATCTGATTCGAAAACCGACTTACAACCCCTCCGCCTGCTCGGCGGAGATATGCACGGCGGCGTCGCCCAGCTTTTCGCACTCCACGACCAGCTCGATAAAGGCGATGCCCGCCATATACTTATACTCCTGTCCCTGCGCCTCCTGAAGCTGCTCGCTGCGCAGCTGCGCGCTCAACAGGTTGATCTGCTCCTCGATGCCCCGCGACCGCTCCACCCCTTCGGCCGTGGGATTCTCCAGGTTCGTTATCATCACATACAACGCCTGCTCCACCAGGTCGAACAGGCTGCCCAGCTTGTCGCGCTGCTCCTGGTTGAACCAGAGGTTCTTCTCCTTCTTGGCCCGCAGGATCTTGGCCAGCTCCAGATTGCCGTCCCCGATCAGCTCGACGTGCGAAATGGTGCGGAACATCGTCTGCAAACGGCGCGTCGCCGCCTCGCCGTTGTCC
This sequence comes from Rikenellaceae bacterium, assembly GCA_020859745.1. GTDB lineage: Bacteria > Bacteroidota > Bacteroidia > Bacteroidales > Rikenellaceae > Rikenella. Next base: position 5,969 of record JAJBVQ010000226.1, on the reverse strand, counting down.
CGCGAAGTGATGCGCGAAAGGTAGGTGATGATCTCCCGCTCGACTCGGTCGGTGATCCGTTCGTACTTCTCCACATGCTCGTACTCCCGCTGGAACTCCTGCGCATTGGTCAGGGTCATCAGCGAGCGCACCATGCCGAACATCTTGAGCACCCGCTTGGCGTGGTTGGTAATCTCGTTGTGGGCCTGCATCAGCGACAGCTCCGGCGTGGAGACCATGCCCGAATCGAGGGCGAAAAGCCGCTTGCGGTTGTCGTTGGGCGACTGGCGCACCATCCAGGTCACCGCCCGCATAATCTGCGGGATGAAGTTGGCCAGGATGCAGACGTTCAGGACATTGAATCCCGAATGGAAGAAAGCCAGCATCAGCGGCGTCGCCGCCGGCCCTGTACTGCCCATCCTGGCGAACAACTCGGTAATGCCTTCCGTGATCCACGGCAGCAGCGGCACGACCCACACCAGCCCCAAAACATTGATAACCGTATGCGACACCGCCGCACGCTTGGCCGACGTGTTGGCCACGATGGCCGCCAGGTTGGCCGTGATGGTAGTCCCTACATTCTCGCCGAGGATCATGGCCGCTCCCGCCTCAAACGGTATCCAGCCGCTCTGGCACATGATGATGGTCAGGGTGATGGTGGCGCTCGACGACTGTAAAACCGCGGTCAACAGCGTCCCGATCAGGATGAACAGGATCACGGAGAGGTAGCCCAGGTCGGCGTAGGTGGCCAGCTCCCGGAACAGGGCTGTGTTCTGGGCCACGCCGCTCATCGAGGATTGCAACACGGTCAGCCCCAGCAACATCAGCGCGAAGCCGATGATGATCTCGCCCAAGGCGCGGTAATGCACCTTGTGGATCAGAATCAGGGCGAAGCCCAGCCCCACCAGCGGGATCGAGATGATCGAGAAGTTGAGTTCGAAGCCGAACACGGCGATGATCCACGCCGTGACGGTCGTCCCGATATTGGCCCCCATGATCATCCCGATGGCCTGCCGCAGATTCACGATCCCGGCATTGACGAAGCTGACGATCATGACCGTTATGGCGCTGGAAGACTGCACGGTGGCCGTCACGACCGCCGTGGTGGCGATCTGCGACAGCGGCGTGGCGGCCATGGTGCCCATCACGCGGCGCATGCGGCCGCCGGCGATCCGTTGCAGGGCCTCGCTCATCAGCTTCATCCCGTACAGGAAAAGCCCCAGCGAGCCGACGATATTGAGGATGCGTATCAGTATATCCATCGGGAAGAGAGGTTATTTCAGGCAAAATTAATACTTAATCGGCCTTCTGCGCCGTTGCCGGGACCTTTTTCCCGAAGCTGCGGCGCAGCCATTTCGGCAGGATCACCACCCCCATAATCAGGTAGGGGTAATAGGTCACCAGCCGCCACAGCAGGGCGATCACCGCCGCCGTCCCGACCTGTATCGAGGCTCCCACAGGGATCACGTCGCTCAGGAAATTGGAGAAGATATACTCCGCGAAGCCGCTGCCGCCCGGCGTCGGAGCCACCAGCATCATGATCCACATCGCCAGCTGCCGGGCGAAGACCAGAAAATGGTCGCTCAGGGTGAAAAAGGCCATAAACAGCGCGTTCGCCACCAGATAGCGCGAACTCCATGACAGGAAGGTCGCCGCGAACGACTTGACCCAGAACATCGGCCGGTAGCGGCGTATCTCGATGGCGCTGCGCACGATGTCCGTTCCCGCCTTGACCGCCCCGGGCCTCCAACGGCGCAGCAAGGGCAGCGAAAAGAGTTTGACGATCAGCCATTTCAGCCCCAGCGGATTGAGGAATAGCCCGTAGCTCAGGAGCAGCAGGTAGGCGAGTTTCAGCCCGTAGCCGATGGTGGCGAAGAGCATCAGCTGGTGGCCCATCGCCCCTTCGAACAGCCGGTCGCCGCCCACGATAAAGAAAACGATGGGGAAAATAACGGCGAAATAAAGCTCGTCGAAAAACGAGGTGAGCATCACGATGGCAGCGCTTTTGCCCACGGGTATCCCCTCTTTGTGGACGAAGACGACGGCCACGCTGGTGCCCCCGATGGCCGAAGGGGTGACGGCGGAGGTGAACTCCCAAAGCATGATGATGCGGAACGCCTGCCGCCAGCTTAGCTCGCCGCGGCTGAAAAGCCGGATGCGGATAATGTATCCCAGGTCGCGCCCGACCATAAAGAGGAAGGCGACGAGGATGAAAAGTAGGGCATGCCACGATAAGTGGATATGCTCGAAAATGGCGGGGTCGAAGTCGCGGGCGATCATCCAGGCCACGAAGCCGAGCCCGAAAAGGACGGGCAGGACGATCTTCCACCACTGGACGCGGCCGACTGTATTGTTATCCATGCAGGGTCGTTCAGGGTGCCGGGCGGCTCCTCTCCGGAGCTGGGCCGTAAGCGCAAAGATACGATTTTTCGGGAAGTTCGCAGGGAAGCCCTTCCCCATACAGATATTTATATAGATTATAATAATCTATAATTGTATAGATAAATATCTAATAAGGAGTTTAGCCGGTCGCTTGGAAAAACAATTTCGGACAGATACAACAGTACCCGCCCTCCATCTTGGCAATTCGCATCCGGGAAGTAAAAAAATAGTTATATTTGTCTACCGGAAAATACCCCGCGCCAGCGGGTGAATTTTGCGGTCAGACCGTGCGGCCCGGAGCCAGCGGAGGCAAAACGAGCATCGCGAGTGCAGCCCTACTCCGGGGGTGGCTCCGGGCTGGGTGGCCTTTAGGCCACCGGATAACATAACCGCAGCCAGCGAGTGGCATTTGCGACTGTTGGCCGTAAAGTCGGCAACCAATGGGGACTGAACGCAAGTTGAAGTCTGCCAACTACCTGATTATACATTCCCGCGCCAGCGGGCGGGCCGGTGCCGCTCGGCACTCGATCCGGGAGTTTACTTCGCCAATTGCGGAGGCCCGCAGTAAGGCATAGCATATCTCGGTCGGTAGGTCAGCAGAACGGCCAACGGCCGCAAAGATTTGCGTAGGCTACCGCGTCAGCGGACAGCCCGAACCGACGTGCAGCCGAGTTGCCATTAGGCTCGCCTAAATGGCCGAGGCGCAAGGAGGAAGCCCGAAGGGCAACCCACCCCAGGCATAGGGTTATAATCGGAAGAAAGCAGCTTATTTGTTCATCAAAATATCCCGCGCCAGCGGGCGGGCCGCAGCCTCCCCCCGCGGAGGCCCGCAATAAATCGCTCACGCGATCCATTGCATACCGTCCGCAGGCTGCGGTCAAAGCCGAACTCTTTAGCAAAGAGTTGCGCAGGTTCCCGCGTCAGCGGACAGCCCGGAGCCACCCCAGGCGTAGGGCTGCAAAATTCGCTACGCTCAAATGCGCCCTCGCTGGCTCCGGGCCGAAACAAAACGTTCTTACCGTACGAGATCCCCTAGAAAACAGCGAAACTTCTAAATAACACAGCAGCTCCCTGCGTTGCCACACCTGGCACACGCTCGGAGCTTCTGCTGTGTGGGCGCTCGCTGTGCCTCTAGGGGATAAGTTTTCTGAGTCGTGTGCCTTTTTTGTATCTTTCATTCTGAAAGCACACGGAAATGCGCCCGATCCTTACCTTGATTTTCCTTATCATCCCCCTCACCGCCCCGGCGCAAAAAAGCGGCCTCACGGTCGCCACCTACAACGTCTGCAACCTGTTCGACACGATCAACGACCCGGGCATCCGCGACATGGTACCCACGCTGGAAGCGTACCGGCTCAAAACGGCTAACCTTGCGCGTGTGATCGGCGAACTGGCCCCGGACATCATCGCGCTGTGCGAGGTCGAAAATGCGGACGTCTTGCGCGACCTGTTGGCCACCCCGCCGCTCGACACCGTTCCGTACCGCTTTATCCATTACAACTCGCCGGACAGCCGCGGCATCGACGTGGGCCTGCTGTACCGTTCCGACCGGGTCGCGCCCCTCAATTCCGAACCGATCCGGTTCCCGGCTGGGCACCCCACTCGCGACATCCTGCGGGCCGAATTTTCTGTAACGGGCACCGACAGGAAGCTGGCGGTCTATGCCGTCCACCTGCCTTCGCGGCGGGGCGGTTACAACCGGGCGACGCGGCAGCGGGAGATGATCGCGGCCCGGCTGGGGGAGATGGCGACGCACGAGGCTCCGGAAACGGGCGTGGTGGTGATGGGCGACCTGAACGACAATCCTGCTTCGAAGCTGGTACGCCGCAACTTAGGCGGCCTGCGCTGCCTGACGGCGGAACCGCACCGCAAGGGGGTCGGCTCCTACGCGTGGCGGGACACGTGGCTGATGTATGACAACATTTTCGTGCTGAACCTGAAACCTTCGGGCGATGCGCGGGTTTTCGTCCGGCACTGGATGCTGACGGCGGCTGGACGTTTCCGGGGCTATCCGGATCGGACAATCAGCGACCACCTGCCGGTCTATATCCGACTCCCGCTTTAAGCGATCATTTATTTGTACGCTTTTCATCGGGTTGGAGGCAACCGTTCTCTTTGTGAACAACCGAGCAGCGTTGCTTGTCCAGAGGCCGCTCGCGGACTATGGCGAGCTAGCGCGAGGAAAACAAGCGCAGCGCAGTTAGCGAGAACCAGAAAAACTTTTTGAGATGCTTGCGCATCTCTTGAGCCTGCCGGATACCCCGGTTGTAATGATATGAGTAGGGCCGCTATGGTGTTGATTACCTTACCGGCCCTACTCATATCATTACATTAAGGCTTGCGGAGCCTGAAGAGTAGCGCAGCTATCTGAAAGTTCTTTGGTGCCGTCTTTCTTTCAAGAAAGCGGCAGTCTCCCCTCAAACCGAAAGAACAGTATGCAAATAAAGGATCCGTTATTTTATCGGTGCGAAATAGGGTTGCATTTCCGATTGGAATTTGTCCAGCTTGAAACCGCTCCACATCCGCACGATTTTGTTCTCCTTCGGTTCCACCAGCACGAAAGTAGGGTAGAGCCCGATTCCGTACGGCACCGCCGCGCCGTCTTTGAGCAGCTCACCGTCCGACAGGTTCGGCCACTCGAACGGCTTGCGGTATTGGTACATCTCCATCCAGCCGTCGTGGTTGTCGCTCAGCATCACGCCCACTACCGCCAGCGAATCGGCATACCGTTCCGCATACTTAACCACCTCCGGGAACGAGGCGTGGCACCGCGGGCAGTTCGAAGTCCAGAAAAGCACCAGCAGGTATTTGCCGTCCTTGCCGGCATAATCCGACAGGTACGAGTAGTTGCCTTCGGTGTCGTGCACCTCCACATCATACAGTTTATCGCCCGTTTTGACAGTCCCGGCCGGTTCCTGGCCCGAGGCCGGAGCGGCGGCGAAAGCGCAGAACGCCCCCAGCGCCAGCGAGAGGAAGAGTTTTCTTTTCAGCATAGGTCATTATATGTTATTGGTTAGTAGTTTCCTTTATGATTGTTTGTCCAGATAGGGCTCGATCATCCGGCTTTGGAAATCGCCCTGTCCGGGATACCACCGCTCGACGATCCTGCCCTGCGGGTCGATCAGTACATAGGTCGGCATCGCCTCGATCCGGTACAGCATGTACGCTCCTCCGAAATTCCCCTTGCCGTCCGAGATATGTTTCCACGGCAGCTCTTTCCACTGTACCACGTCGCGCCACTGATCCTTGTTCGCGTCCAGGCTGACCCCGACGATCTCCAGCCGGTCGCCGTATTTTCTGTAAATCTCTTTCATCTGCGGAAACGCTGCATGGCACGGCCCGCAACCCACGCTCCAAAAGTCCAGCAGTACATATTTTCCCTTCCCGGCATAGTCCGAGAGCTTGCATGCTTGTCCAGTCGTATCGGTTCCCGCAATATCCCCGAACGGCTCACCCACCTGCGGCACATGCGGCGGATCGATTGCCCAGGCGATTGATTCCCCCTCTAACGACGCTTTGTTCTCCGGGGTCAGCTGTTCGTAGAACCATTGCAATCGGGCAACCGGAATGACTCCCTGCCGCGCGTAAAAAGTCAGGTCATTCAACAC
>JAJBVQ010000203.1 GCA_020859745.1 Rikenellaceae bacterium | reverse complement strand
CCCCCCCGCCCGCCTGAATACCCCCCCCCCGCCCCGGGACCCGCAGGGGGGGCAGGGCCAATGCCCGGGCCGCTGGGGGGCGGATCTGGCGTCGGAACACGAGCGCTACCTGGTGGAGCAGCATTTCAAGCGGCCGGTGATCCTGACGAACTATCCGAAGGAGATCAAGGCGTTCTACATGAAGCAGAACGACGATGGCAAGACTGTGCGGGCGATGGACGTGCTCTTCCCGAAGATCGGCGAGATCATCGGCGGGTCGGAGCGCGAGGCCGATTATACCAAACTGGTTACCCGGATGGAGGAGATGGGGGTTCCGGTCGAGTCGATGCAGTGGTACCTCGACACCCGCCGGTTCGGGAGCGCTCCGCACAGCGGTTTCGGACTCGGCTTCGAGCGGCTGGTGCTGTTCGTCACGGGGATGACCAATATCCGCGACGTGATCCCGTTCCCGCGTACGCCGAAAAACGCGGAATTCTAAGTTTCCACCCCTTTACGGTGGATTTATTTACAGGCCCGGCGACGCATCGTCGGGCCTCTCTTTTTTACGGAAAACGAGCCGGAAACGTCACTGTATTGGGATTTCAGGCCAAAATGCCTATATTTGTCCAAACGGCGGCCCGGAAAGGGCCGTTTCCCGAATTTATATTTATGGCATCTATCACTCAAAGTTTAGAGCAGAAACTACAGCAGCGGCTTTCGCCGCAGCAGATACAGGGCATCAAGCTGCTGGAGCTTCCCACGCTCCAGCTGGAGCAGCGCGTCAAGCAGGAGATCGAGGAAAACCCCGTGCTCGAAGAAGAGGAGCACGAGAACGAGCAGGACGAGAGCAGCCTGACCCTTGAGGACTATATCCGCAACGAGGAGAACGCGTCGTCTTATAAACTCAAGACCAACAACACCTCCAAGGACGACGAGCGCAAATCGCCGACCCTTTCGCAGGGGATGTCGCTACAGGACTTCCTGATCGAACAGCTGGCTTACCACGACCTCTCGGAGAAGGAGATGACCGTCGCCCGCTTCGTGATCGGGACGCTCGACGACGACGGCTACCTTCGGAGGCCGACGGCTTCCATTGCGGACGACATCGCTTTCACGCAGGGACTCGAAGTGACGGAGGATGAGGTGGAGCGCGTGGTGGGTATTATCCAGATGCTCGATCCGGCGGGGATCGGGGCGCGGGACCTGGGGGAGTGCCTGGTCATCCAGCTGAAAGCCCTGCGGCACCAGACGCCGGAGGTCAAACTGGCCATCGCGATACTGACCGACCATTACGACGAGTTCGTAAAGAAGCATTACGAGCGGATGATGCGCCGGCTGGGGGTGACCGAGGACGAGTTCCGGGCCGCGCTGGAGGAGATCATGCACCTGAACCCGAAGCCCACCAACGGCTATTCGGACGAAAGCTCGGCGGCCGCGCCGAACATCATCCCGGATTTTATTCTGGACTACAGCAACGGCAGTTTCGACCTGCAACTGGCTTCGCGCAGCGTGCCCGACCTGCGGATCAACAGCAGCTACCTCCGGATGGCCGAAAAGGCCATGAGCGGGGGTAACCAGAGCGAGGCGGACAAGGAGGCCCTGCAATTCATCAAGCAGAAGATAGAGTCGGCCAAATGGTTCATTTCGGCCATCAAGCAGCGGCAGGAGACCCTGATGAAGACCATGCGGGCGATCCTCCACTTCCAGCACGACTACTTTATCGAAGGCGACGAAGCCAAGCTGCGGCCCATGATCCTCAAAGACATCGCCGACGCTACGGGATTCGACATCTCCACCATCTCCCGCGTGGTCAACAGCAAATATATCCAGACCCATTTCGGGGTTTTCCTGCTGAAATACTTCTTCTCCGAAGGGCTGCCCACCGAGAGCGGCGAGGAGGTCTCCACCCGCGAGATCAAGCGGATATTGGCCGAGGCCATCGAGAACGAGGACAAGCGTGACCCGCTGACCGACGAGGCGCTGATGGATACGCTCACGGCCAAAGGGTACAAGATCGCACGCAGGACGGTGGCCAAGTACCGCGAGATGCTGGGCATCCCGGCGTCGAGGCTCCGGAAAGAGCTTTAACGGCCTAATTTTTGTCAGAATTCACCGGTGCGCCGCCCCTTGCATGCAGGGGGCGGCTTCTGTATTCGGATCGGCCGCTTTAAAAAATGGCCGCCGGCTCCGCAAACCGGTTAAAAATAGCTACTTTTGCACCAATTTGTCCCCTCGAACGAACTATGAAGAACTACATCCGCTATGCCTTCGGACTGGCCGTGCTGGTCGTCCTGATGACACTCGGACTGGCGTATATTCCGGCGAACCTGGTGGAGCGAGCCGGGCTCAAACCCGTCGATATACTCGCCGACCTCAACCGGGACAATACGGTGGAGAACCTCGACCAGCTCGACGCCGAGGTAGGGGCCGACACGCGACAGGGAGGATATTCCGTGCGGTCGGTCACCTCGCCCGACACGGTCGCTTCGGCTGCCGGGGACAGTAGCCGGGCGGTGAGCACCATCTTTGTGGAGCCGGAACCGGCCGCTGCGGAGGACTCCACGGAAAGCGTGGAGGCTCCTGCTCCCGCGCAGGCCGACACGATTCCTTCCGCACCGGTGCAGGAAGGCAGTGTGATCCCGATCAGGGACTATTCACCGGGCGGGGCGATGCTGCGCACCTTCGCGAACAAGCTGGCCAATGTCGGGAGTATGCGGCGTCCCCTGCGCATCGGCTTTATGGGGGACTCTTTTATCGAAGGCGACCTGCTGACCTCCGATTTCCGGGAACTGATGCAGAACAGGTACGGGGGCGGAGGTGTCGGTTTCGTACCGATCACTTCGCAGGTGGCGGGATTCCGCCAGACGGTGGGCCACAAGTTCGGCAAATGGAAACAGAGTTCGATCGTCAACAGCAAGGGCAACGGCTTCACCATCTCGGCGTTCAATTACACCCCTTCGGAGGACAGTTACGTGGAGTACAAAGGCTCGTCGAACAAGAAGCACCTCGACCGTTTCGGCCGCTCGCGCCTGCTGTTCGTCAGCAAAGGCCGCTCGGTGATCCGGGCCACGGTCAACGGGGAAGAGGAGTTCCTGTTCAATACCGATCCGATGGAGACGTTGCAGGAGGTGCAGCTCGACGGCGATTTCCGGTCGATCCGCTACCAAGTCAGCGATGTGGAGGGTTTCACGGCGTACGGGGTGTTCCTCGAAAATCCGACGGGGGTGAGCGTGGACAATTTCTCGGTGCGGGGCAACCCGGGCACGGTGATGGGACGTATCAACCCGGCGCTGAGCGAGCAGTTCGGCAAGTTGTCGCCTTACGACTTGATTATCTTGCAATACGGCCTGAATGTGGTATCGAGCGGGGTGACGGATTATTCGACTTACCGCAAGCAGATGACGGCGGTGGTGAATCATATCAAGCGTTGCTTTCCGGGTGTGGCGATCCTGGTCATGAGCGTGGGCGACAGGGCCACGCGGAGCAACGGGACGTTCGTGACGATGCCGGGCATCCGGGCGATGGTGCAGACGCAAGAGCTGGTGGCGCGGGACTGCGGGGTGCTTTTCTGGAACACGTATGACGCGATGCGTGCGGCGGGGGGCATGGGGACTTTTGTGAAGAATGGCTGGGCGGCGAAGGATTATACGCATATCTCGGCGCGGGGGGGACGCAAGATCGGCACGGCGCTGTACGATGCTGTCACGGCTGCCGCCGCACAGTAGCTGAAACCCGGATTATAACCGTTCGTTTAATCACTACCCGCAGGCAACCGTTCTTTCTTTGAAAAGAAAGAACCAAAGAGCCGACGCAGCAACCGAGCGCCATCAAGCTGGCTTAAATGGCCGAGGTGCCAGGAGGAAGGCGAAGCCAAACTTTCAGATAGCTACGCTACTTCTTAGGCTCCGCAATCCTCAGCTTTGGCGGGTAATCAGGGCCGGAGCCAGCGAGGACTGCTTGCAGGCCTACGCCGGGGGTGGCTCCGGCCTGCGCAGCTCGCTACGCTCGCCGCAGAAGCGGGTAGTTACAGCACGGAAAGCCCAACGAGGCCCCTTTGTTCACAACCGACGCTGCCAACGAGAGCAAAGTGAGCTTGCACGCTTGGCCTCGTGGCGAGGAGGAAAACGAGCGAAGCGAAGTTAAAGAGAACAGTACCCTCCGGGGGGTAGTGATTAAACGAAGGGATGAAAAACAAGATGTTGAAGTATATAACATACATGATAATGGCCGCCGCCGTTGCATTCAGCAGCTGCGGCGCCGGCGGGCAGCCCTCGCAGGGCGGCGAGGCTGCCGTGCAGTCCGACTCCCTGTTCATTGCCTCGTACCCCTTCGTGGACATACCCGCCGACACCCTGTTCGACCCCGCCGACAACCTCGCACCCTTCTATGCGAAACTGCGGCAGCTCGACAGCATCCGCACCGCAGCGGCCGACAGCCTGCCCGCAGACGGGTCCCGGAGGGTCAATATCGTTCACTTCGGCGACTCGCATATCCAGGGCGGCGTGCTTCCCGACGTCATTATGCGCCACCTGCACGCCCGGTTCGGGAACGCCGGGCGCGGCATGATCGTGCCCCACAAACTCAGCGGCAGCAACGAACCGAGGGACTATGCCATACGCGCCGTGCCCGGGAAGTGCGGGGCATGGTCATCCGCACGCGTGGTCAATGGCCGTCCGGAGCTGCCGATCGGCATCAGCGGCGTATCGGTGCAAAGTTCGACCGCAGACAACCGGATCCTGCTTTGCACCCTGCCCATGGGTGACAGCCTCGATTACAGTTTCAACAAAGTGCGTGTGTTCCACGGCAAATATGCGCCCATCATCGAAGCCGACGACAGCCTCTCGGCAGGGCTCGGCGCACCGGACATCATCTACGACTTCAATACCGACATCGACCTGGTGGCCACCGTCGATTCGCTGGAGCTGCGCACCTATGCCGACGGCAAGTTCGCCAAAGGGCCGGTTTACGGCTTCTCGCTGGAGAACGGGCGCGACGGGGTGCTCTACCACGCCATGGGGGTGAACAGCGCCTGCTACTTGCACTGGGGTAAACAGCAGGAGGTGGTACGACAAAGCGCCGCTTTGGAACCCGACCTCATTATCCTCTCCATGGGATCGAACGAGGCGTCGGGGAACAACTTCAACGACGACGTTTTCTATCGCGAGATCGACCGCTTCGTGGCCCCGCTCCGGGAGGCCAATCCGGAGGCTTCGGTCTTGCTGACAGCGCCGGCGCAAGCCTTTAAAAAAGGGTCGCCGAACGCCAACTTCGAACGCGTGAGCCGGACGCTGAAGCGGTACGCGCAGGACAAGGGGGTGGCTTTTATCGACGTCTACGCGGCTACCGGAGGGGCCGGCTCTGCCGAACATTGGGCCAAGCACGACCTGATGGGCCGCGACAGGATACATTATACCGAGGAGGGGTACCGCATTCAGGGCCTTCTGATTTACAACGCACTTTACAACGGATATATCGGCCATGGCCCAACAGCTCAGTAACCTTATCGAACTGCTGAAATACAACCCCCAGGAGCCGCTGCTGTTCACCAGCGGGCTGTTCCTTTTCCTGTTCCTGGGGTTCACCTTTTTCTACGGGTTCATGCGCCGCACGGTGACCCTGCGGATCGTCTATGTCACGCTCTTCTCGCTCTATTTCTACTACAAGACCAGCGGCATCTTCTTCCTGCTCCTGATGTTTACGGCCACGAGCGACTTCTTTATCGGGCACTTTATCGCCACGGCCGCCACCCGGCGGGCCAAACGGTGGCTGGTGGCGCTCAGCGTGGCGGTCAACCTGGGGATGCTGGGCTACTTCAAGTACACCAACTTCCTGATCGAGATATTCAACAATTTCCTGGCCGACCCGCTGGAGTTCAAGAACATTTTCCTGCCCATCGGTATCTCGTTCTTCACCTTCCAGTCGATGAGCTACATCATCGACCTGTATCGCGGCAAAGTGAAGCCGTTGCACCGGTGGATCGACTACCTGTTCTACATCTCGTTTTTCCCGCAGTTGGTGGCGGGGCCGATCGTGCGGGCGCGGGATTTCATTCCGCAGATCCACCAGCGGCCGCTGATCGTCAGCCGGGCGCAGTTCGGCGAGGGGTTCTGGCTGATCCTCTGCGGTTTGTTCAAGAAAGCGGTGATCTCGGATTTTATCAGCCTCAACTTCGTGGATCGCATCTTCGACAACCCGATGCTCTACACCGGACTGGAGAACCTGATGGGGGTTTTCGGGTATGCGATGCAGATCTACTGCGACTTCTCAGGCTACTCGGATATGGCCATCGGGATCGCGCTGCTGCTCGGGTTCCGGTTCAACGCCAACTTCGACTCGCCGTACAAGTCGGCGACCATCACGGAGTTCTGGCGGCGGTGGCATATCTCTCTGTCGAGCTGGCTCAAGGATTATCTCTACATTTCGCTGGGGGGGAACCGCAAGGGTCGCTTCCGGACGTACCTGAACCTGATGGTGACGATGCTGCTGGGGGGCTTGTGG
>JAJBVQ010000165.1 GCA_020859745.1 Rikenellaceae bacterium | reverse complement strand
GGTAATAGCTTAGTGGAACAACTATGTTTTCATTCCATGTATAATACAGATCAGAATCCAGTTTTAATGTGGTTGCAAACTCAGCATAATCGATTAGTTTTTGCCTTAGAGTTGCAAACTTTATTGGAGGGATTGTATAATCCGGCGCCTCATTTCTGATAGAGAACATAGCATCGACAGGCTTTAGCTGTCCATTACATATAATATGTATCCCCATTTCCACATTTTTATATTTTTGCAACTCTTCCGGAGAGAACGTCTCCTCCAAGGCTCGTTTTAGTATCGAATAATCTTTCAATGTTACCGACGGACGGTCAATGCGAACATCGAATTGATAGCTAAAAGCTTCGGTGCTGAAAATATTGATCCTAGAGGTCGCGCCTTGAAATACTATATATTTCAGTGTAAGATCGTCATTAACTTTGAAGAGTGCTCCATTTTTGTAATAATCCTGAGCGGTAGCCGTAAGAACCGTCAGTACGGCCGCCATAAAAGTGATCAGTGTTTTCATGAGTTGAAGATACGAAAATCCCCGGAACCTGTTCTTTCCTGTCTGACGGCGAATGATTGGAAGGTTCCGGGTGAAATATTCTATCGAATATTACTTTTTGCCTCTTTGTATATATTTTGCATCTCGATAGTACCAGATCGGAGCGACAAGACCCTCGTCCCAATAGTAATATTCGCCGGGATTCAATTTGATATTTGTCCTGAACTGGGCATATTCCATGATCTTCTGCCGCAACTTAGCAAATTTTGCCGGAGGGATGGTATTTCCAGGGTCTCCATTTTGAAAAGCAAATGCGACATCGACCGGCTTGACAGAAGCATTCAGGACTGCATCGAATGACAACATGACATCCTTATACTTCTCCAATTCTTCCGCAGTGAAAGTTTCCTCAAGTGCTCTCTTAATGACCGATCGGTCTGTTAATGCTGCGCCCGCACTTTTCTGGGGAGCATAGACACTACGTTTTTTAACATTAGTAAGCGAAATAAAGTCTTCATTAGCGCCACACTTAAACGTGAGATCGTCATTGATTTTGATGAGCGCTCCGTCTTTGTAGTAATCCTGAGCGGCAGCGGTAACGACTGTCAATATAGCTGCTATAAAAGTGATTAGTGTTTTCATGATTTTTCAAAGTTTAGTTATTATAATCCGGGAAGTGCCTTAAACTCCCAATTCGGGTCTCCGGCCGGGTATTGCGTGCAATATCCTCCATAATCTTGATACAGAGTATTCATATCACCTGAGCTGATGCCATGCGTAAAGTCTCCGCTCATACGTTTGACGTCCAAACCAAATTTATTACGAGTATCATTATCGACAGTTGAAACCATCGGACTCAGAATGTCGAAGACTGAACCGTGATTCCCATCGAACATATTGACAATGATCGTACTGTACACTCTGGCTTCAAATTCCATGCAGCGTTGATTAGGATTAGGGTAGAAACCGAATTGATAGGCGTGGAATGTCTCCTCGATAATCGCATTTCGGGGACCATAAACATTCAGAGTTTCCATATTAAGAATGATGGTATTCTCGCTTCTGTTATACACTCCCTGCGAACCTTCATGCCCAGGAACAGTACCTGTTTTTAATGTTATTTTACCCATGGCCATCAGCTGGGTCAAGACCTTATTGCTGATCCCGATTTTTGAGAGCTGGGTTATAATACTGTTTATTTCGGCTTTTTGAGATTCGGTCAGACCTTCGGCATTGAACATATTAGAAAGGGAAGGAGTAGTTCCTGGATTCCCGGTATTTCCTCCTCCTGTGATTCCTGCGCCGCCGGTATTATTACCGCCGTCATTGTAGTCGGGATTCCCGCCTCCTTGGTCGCCGCCACTGCCGCTGTGATCACCCCAGTTTTCCGGCCACCATGTATCCTCACAGATGCAGTATTCGTATCCGCAGACCGGGCAATAATAATGGGGACGTTCACCTTTGCACAGTACCGGGTCGGCGATGTATATCCGGCACGGATCGTCCTCTTCCATATCCATACTGAAAGCGGCTGCCGTGCCTGCCTGTACCTGAATGTCTCCGACGGTAGCCCTGGCCACTGCATAGACGCTGTCCTCGTTCCGGTCGGTGACCTGCGGGAAGTAGTCATGCCTCGTGCGCTGTCCGTTCTCGTAGTTGTCCACGCCGACCAACCGTCCGGTCAGGGTTCGGTAGATAACGAACCCGGAAAAGTCGCCCTTGGAACCCGCATAACGGAACTCTTTGGCGACATTCTTGTGCCGGGCATGGTATTCCGGCGTCGGCACGATCGAGGCGATGTAGCAGAAAGCTTCGTACTCGTCGGTATTCCTCCATTTCTTGACCACCAGTTTCTGGGTCACGTCCACGGTCTGCCGCAGGGTATCCCCTGAAGGTGTAACCCGGTCGAAGACGGCCACGAAGATGAACTTCGGGTCGATGGGCACGTCCGCCCCGTCCATCTCCCGGTTGGCCCCGATGCGGGCCTTGTCCCAAAGCGGCGTAAAGTCGCCGGGCATCATCCCTACTGGCCGGTCTCCGGTGGCTTTGGTCATGCGGGGCGCCATCTCCGAGAACTGGTACTCGAAGAAGTCCCGGGCTTCGCCCACCGTGAGTGTCGGTTCGACGGCGTTTGGATCGCTGTGCCCGAAACGGTCGCGCTGACACGCCCAGACAACAGCTCCAACGATCACTACCAGTAGTCCGTAGGTGAGTAGTTTTCGTCTCATACTGTGTGGAGTTTAGGTGAATATTCTGTCAGACAAGAAAAAACGATAATAATAACACTAAATGCGTTATAAATATAGCATATAGTTTGAATCTTTGCAAACGTACTTTCATGCTTCCGCCCGATACCAGACGTTATGCCGGGGCCGGAGCTATACTGGAGCGGGTAGCGACGGCAAATTCCTGCTTTTTAGAAGAAATCGTTAACTTTGTTTCTTATGGCAGAGACAATACAGGGAATCGTGACCAAAAGCACCGGCAGCTGGTACACCGTGCTCGACCCCGTTACGGGACGGCAGGCGCGGTGCCGCATCCGGGGCGTTTTCCGGTTGCGCGGCAGCCGGGCGACCAATCCGGTGGTCGTAGGCGACCGGGTGCGTGCCGAGATCGGCCAGGACGAAGGCGACAACGTCATCACCGAAATCCTGCCCCGCGCCAACTACATCATCCGGCGCGCCTCGAACCTCTCCAAAGAGTCGCATATCATCGCGGCCAACATCGACACGGCATACCTGGTCGCCACGCTCGACTTTCCGGCCACCAGCACCGAGTTCATCGACCGGTTCCTGGTCACCGCCGAGGCGTACAAGATACCGGCGGTTATCCTGCTGAACAAGATGGACCTGTTCGCGGCCCCGGCCTTCCGGGAGATCATCGACGAGTTCGCCGGCACCTACCGGAATGCCGGGTACGAGGTGCTCGAAGTTTCGGCGAAAACCGGAACGGGCATCGACGCGCTGCGGGAGCGGATGCGGGACAAGACCTCGCTTCTTACCGGCAATTCGGGCGTGGGCAAATCGACGCTTATCAACGCCATTGAGCCGGGACTCCACCTGAAAACGGGAGCCATATCGGACTATCACCACAAGGGGAAGCACACCACGACCTTTTCGGAGATATTCCCGCTCGCCGGCGGCGGCCTGCTGATCGACACGCCGGGCATCAAGGGCTTCGGACTGGTGGACATCGAGCCGGAGGAGCTGGCGCGCTACTTCCCCGACCTGTTCCGCTACGCGGCCGGATGCCAATACTATAACTGCACGCACACCCACGAGCCGAACTGCGCCGTCATGGAGGCGGTGGCCAAGGGGGAGATCCCCGAGTCGCGCTACGTGAGCTACCTGAAAATGCTGGAGGATGACGACAAAGACGGAAAATACCGCAAATAATTACTTCAGGGAGAACAGCATCCCGACCAAGCAACAGCTGCGCGACCTCAACGCCTCGCTGCAACGGGGCGACGTGCGGCCCGTGCTGCGTTCTGTGCCCGGCGAGCTGTCCGACACGCCGGAGATGCTGCAACGCAAAATCGAATACCTGAAAGGTTTCGTACTGCCGGAACGGTTCGAAAGCCTGACGCGGCGGCTGGATTTCCGGACACGGTACATGGTGATGTGCCTCGAAGACATTTACTACCCGCACAATGCCAGCGCCGTGATCCGCAGCTCCGAGGCATTCGGCCTGCAGGAGATGCACGCGGTGGAGAACACGGTACGTTTCGCCCCGAACAAACATATCGTGCGGGGAACCGACCAATGGGTTGACATTCGCAAGTGGAACGACACGCCGTCGCTGGTCGCGCACTTGCGCGCGCGGGGCTACCGGATCGTGGTGACGGCCCCGCCGAGGGAGGAAGCGCCGGGCACCCGGAGCATGAATTTCACCCCGTCCTATTTCGATGTGGCGGCGGGGCCTTTCGCCCTCTTTATGGGGACGGAGAAGAGCGGCATCTCGCCGGGACTGATGGCAGAGGCCGATGCGGTGGTCTCGATCCCAATGGTGGGATTCGCCGAGAGCCTCAACATTTCGGTTTCGGCGGCGATCGTGGCGCAACGGCTCACGGAACGACTGCGGGAGCCGGGATCGGGCATTGACTGGCAATTAACGCCGGGAGACCGCGACCGGCTGCTCTGCCGCTGGCTCTGCAACTCGGTGCGGGACTACCGGCGCATACTGGAGCGCGGCGGGTTCCCGCTGTAACGTTCCCGGATAACGACTACTAACACCAAACCATATCCATGCGATTTTCTTACATTCCCCTGGCCGTCCTGTTGCTGTGCGGCCCTTGTACGCTTCCGGCGGCTGCGCAGGACAAAGTCACCAACGCTTTCGACGACCTGAACCGCCAGGGGGCGGTGATGGAGACAGTCACCCCGATGCGCGAGGCGGCTACGCCGGCGCAACTGAAAGCCTTGAGGAATACCAATCCGCAACAAGGTTATTTCTGCTTCACCGAAGACCGCACCCTTGGGGTGCAACGGACGGACTCGCTGACGGCGCGGTGGGCGCGCCGCACAGCCGGGGAACGTGCGAACTTCAAAGGAAAAGCACAGCCGGGCGAGTTCTACACTTGGCAAGTCGCCCTATACAGCCCGAACTTTCCTTTATACGACATACGACTGGCATTTTCAGACCTCCGGAACACAAGGGGAACGGCATCTATCCCGGCCGACTCGATGCGTTGCTTCAACCTCGGCGGGATAGACCTCAAAGGGCGGCATTTCACCAAACGGGTCGATGTGCCGCTGGGAAAGGTGCAAAGCCTTTGGTGCGGCGTTTCCATTCCCGCCGACTTACCTGCGGGCGTTTATACAGGCACCGTGACGGTACAACCGTCCGGGAAGGAAGCGAGAGAGGTTCCGGTAACGCTGACCGTCGAAGGCGCTCCGCTGCCGAATAGCGGGACGGACCAGGGGTGGCGCATGGCGCGGCTGCGCTGGCTCGACTCGCAGATCGGAGTGGGCGAAAACCCGACCGCACCGTATATTCCGGTGACCGTATCCGCCAATAATATCGGCTGGCTGGGCGGCACTTTCCGTTTGGGGGACAATGGGCTTCCGGCCTCGATCGTCACCCGGTATGACACGCAGAACCGGCTCGACACGGCGGTGCAGAATGCGGTGCTCGCGGCTCCCGTGCGTTTTGTCGTTGAAACGGCGGACGGCGAATCAAAGGCTTTCACGGCCGGGAATGTCAGGCGGAAGAAGGTATCCGAAGGGCGGGCGGAATGGTCGGCGAAGGGCCGGTGCGGCGATTTGCTGGTCGAAGTGTCGGGTTTCATGGAGTTCGACGGTTTCGCGGACCTGAATGTCCGGGTGACGGCACAAAAGAACAGTGCCGTGAAGGATATCCGTATGGAGGTGCCTTACACCGCCTATGCCTCCCGGTACATCATGGGGCTGGGGCACCGGGGCGGCTTCCTGCATTCGGAGGATGAAGATGCCGACATATCGGTCGTCGAGGAAACTTTCACCTGGGACACGACCAAGCATCAGGACGCTTTGTGGATGGGGAACGTCAATGCGGGCCTGAACCTGAAATTCAAAGACCCGTCGAATTACCGGCGGCCTTTGGTGAACATATACTATGCGCTGGGGCGGCTGCGGATGCCGCAGTCGTGGGGCAACGACGGGCAGGGCGGCATCCGGCGCAGCGACCAGCCGGACGGCAGCGTACTGGTGACGGCGTACAGCGGGCCGCGCACGCTCGAAAAAGGCCAGGCGCTCGACTTCGGCGTCGAAATGCTGGTCACCCCGGTCAAGCCGCTCGATATGGAACACCACGTGACCGAGCGGTTCTACCACTCCAACAGCGACCTGAGCGACAACTACATCCCGGCGGCCAAGGCGGCGGGAGCCAATTTCATCAATATCCACCACAAAAAGGAGATCTACCCGTACATCAACTATCCCTATTTCGACGAGTGCACAGCGGATTTCAAGGCGTTTACAGACCGTGCGGCAACAGAGGGAATCGGTACGCGTGCCTATTATACCACGAGCGAGCTGTCGCTCTCGGTGCCGGAGATATGGGCTTTGCGCAGTATGGGGAGCGAGGGGCTCG
>JAJBVQ010000023.1 GCA_020859745.1 Rikenellaceae bacterium | reverse complement strand
TTCCCGCCCTTTTGCCCCCCGTCAGGCCCCAAGTCGATCACCCAGTCGGCGCATTTCAACACCTCCATATTATGCTCCACCAACACGATAGAGTGCCCTTTCTGAAGCAATGCTTCAAACGACCGCAATAACTTCTTGATATCGTGAAAATGAAGCCCGGTTGTAGGCTCGTCGAAAATAAACAGCAACGGCTGCGCGCTGTTCTCCTTGAGCAGGAACGATGCGAGTTTGACCCGCTGGCTTTCACCGCCCGAAAGCGTGGACGACGATTGGCCCAGCTTGACATACCCCAGCCCCACGTCCTGCAATGGCTTGAGTTTCTCGATAATACGCAGGTTGATCTTATCCTGCCCGGCATATTCCCCGAAAAAGTCGATCGCCTCGTCGATGCTCATCTCCAGCACATCGTAAATGGACTTGCCGTGATACTTCACCTGTAACACCTCGTCCCGGAACCGTTTCCCGTTGCAAGCCTCGCAAACCAGCTCCACATCGGCCATAAACTGCATCTCGACCCGAATCACCCCCTCGCCTTTGCACTCCTCGCACCGCCCTCCGGCGATATTGAACGAGAAGCTCGACGAATCGAACTTATATTGTTTCGCAAGTTGCTGTTCGGCAAACAATTTATGAATTTCATCGTAAGCTTTGATATAAGTCACCGGATTCGACCGCAAAGAGCGCCCGATCGGATTCTGGTCGATCATTTCGACACCCTTGATCCGCGAAATATCCCCCTCCAGACCGTCGAAATCCCCAGGCCGGTCGCCCGTTTCGGTCAATTCCCGCCGCAATGCCGGGTAAAGAATATTCTTCACCAGCGAAGATTTCCCGCTTCCGCTCACGCCGGTAATGCAGGTCATCACCCCCAGCGGGATCTTCACGTCTATGTTCTTCAAATTATGCTCCCGCGCCCCTTTGATCTCGATATAACTCCCCGATTTGCGCACATGCGCCGGCATTTCGATCTCTTCGCGTCCGGTCATATAACGCACCGTCAGGCTTGCGTTATCTCTCTTTTTCGCAGCGCCTTCCATGGCGGCAAACGACCCCTGGAACACCACCTCGCCCCCCAAATACCCCGCCTTCGGCCCGATGTCGATCACTTCGTCCGCCGCCCGGATAATCTCGGCATCATGCTCCACCACGATCACCGTATTGCCCAGATCGCGCAGCTGCCTCAGAACGCCGATCAGCTTGTCCGTATCGCGCGGATGCAGGCCGATACTCGGCTCGTCCAGAATATAGAGCGACCCGACAAGGCTGCTCCCCAGCGAAGTGGCCAGATTGATCCGCTGGCTCTCGCCGCCCGACAGCGTGGACGAGAGGCGATCCAGATTCAGGTATGACAGCCCCACATCCTCCAAGTACTGCAAACGGTTCCTGATCTCCGTCATGGCCCGCTCCCCCACCGACGCATCATGGGCGTCTAACTCCAGACGGTCGAAAAACTCCTTCAGCTCACTCACCGGCATCCGCACCAGATCCGTAATAGCCCTGCCGCCGACCTTAACATAGGTCGCCTCCTTGCGCAGGCGCGCCCCGCCGCAATCCGGGCAGGTCGTTTTCCCCGTGTAGCGCGACAGCATCACCCGGTACTGAATCTTGTACCGCTCTTTCTCCAGGAATTCGAAGAACTCGTCCAGACCGTGAAAATACCGGTTCCCACGCCACAACAAATGACGCTGTTCCTCGGTCAGCTCGTGGAACGGCTTATGTATCGGAAAGTTGAATTTGGAGGCGTTCATCACCAGCTGCTCCTTCCACCACTTCATCGTCTCCCCCCGCCAGCAAACGACCGCGTCGTCGTAGATCGTCTTCGACTTGTCGGGTATCACCAGATCCTCGTCAATCCCTACCACGCGCCCGTACCCCTCGCACCGGGGACAAGCCCCCAATGGGTTGTTGAAACTGAACATATGCTCGAACGGGCGCTGAAAGGTAATCCCATCCGCCTCGAACCGATTCGAGAATCGCTCTATATGAATATCCTTACCATCCTGATTTTCTTTCGGAAGCACAATTACCGAACAACGGCCGTCACCCAGATCGAACGCCGTTTGCACCGAATCGAACAAGCGACTTTTCCACTCCGTATCTTCCGCGGCACGCTCCGGGACGGAAAAACGGTCGACCAATACCGACAAATCTTCCGCCTGAAATTTGTCGATCTCCGGCAGGATATCCTGCGTGTACTTCATCTCGCCCGACGGCAATACCAGACGCTCGAAGCCATCCTTCATCAACAGCGTCAACTTCTCGATCACCCCCTGGTTTTCATGCAAGGCAACAGGCGCTGCCACCATCGCCCTGCTTCCCGCCCCCATCGCCGCCACGTAATCGATCACGTCCTGCACCGTATGCGCCTTCACCTCCCTGCCGCTCACCGGGGAAAAGGTCTTCCCGATCCGCGCGTACAACAAGCGCAGATAATCGTATATCTCCGTAGTAGTCCCCACCGTCGAACGCGGGTTCCGCGTATTGACCTTCTGCTCCACGGCGATGGCCGGAGCGATCCCGGTGATGAAATCCACGTCCGGCTTCTCGATCTTCCCCAAAAACTGCCGTGCATAAGCCGACAGGCTCTCCACATACCGCCGCTGCCCCTCCGCAAATATTGTATCGAACGCCAAAGTGGACTTCCCCGAACCCGACAAACCGGTGACCACCACCAGCTTGTTGTGAGGAATCTTGACCTCTATATTTTTAAGATTGTGGACTTTGGCGCCCTTAACATGAATATATTGTTCCATCCATTAATTCGATTAACTACATACCAACGCAAAAACCGGGCCCTATCGTATGACCTCAATCTGCTCCTGCGTGGTGATCTTTTCGCAATACTTGCACCGCAATGCCAGTTCCCCGCCCCGCGTAAAGACATCGAACCGGGTCTTGATATGCGGCTCGTGGTTGGTCACGCACATCGGGTTGCCGCATTTGACAAAGCCTTCGACATAGGTCGGCACCTCGATCTGACGCTTCTCGGCCACCTCGTAATCCCGGATAATGCTCAGCCGTGCCGTAGGGGCCACCAGCGAGATATAGCTGATCTCCTCGTCCGCGCAGTATTTGTCCGCGATCTTGATGATCGCTTTGGTTCCTATCCTTTTGCTTTTCAGGTTGGTACCGAACGTCACCTGATGCTTCGTACTGTCCAGGTTCAGCAACTTGATGACCTTGAACAGGCTGGTCGGCGGAATATGGTCGATCACCGTTCCGTTCTCGATGGCGCTGACTTCCAGAATCCCCTTTTTATGATTATCCTGCTGTTGAGACATGGCATTAAACTACTTTAGGTAAATCTTTCAATTATTTGACGCCGAACAGGTATGCCATTATCGCCATACGCGTGTAAACCCCGTTCTCCGTCTGGTGGAAATAGTAGGCTTTCGGGTTCGAGTCCACATCCGTGGCGATTTCGTTGACCCTCGGCAGCGGATGCAGGATCTTCATGTTCGGTTTGGTCTTCGCCAGCATATTGTTATGCAGGATATAGGCGTTCTTCACCCGCTCGTACTCCATGATGTCCGAAAAACGCTCCCGCTGTACCCGCGTCATGTAGATGATGTCGGCCATCTCCATCCGCTCCATGATGTCGGAGGTTTCGTAGTACGAAATGCCGCGCTCGTAAAGCTGCATTTTGTACTCCGTGGGCATCTGCAGCTCCGGCGGCGACACGAAAGTAAACTCCGCCTTGAAATGCGACAGGGCCTCCAGCAGCGAATGCACCGTCCGCCCGTATTTCAGGTCGCCCACCATCATGATGTTGATATTGTCCAGCCGTCCCTGTGTCTTAAGGATCGAATAGAGGTCGAGCAGCGTCTGGCTCGGGTGCTGGTTGGCCCCGTCGCCTGCATTGACCACCGGCACTTTCGACACCTCGCTGGCATAGCGCGCCGCCCCTTCGATCGGGTGCCGCATCACGATCATATCGCAGTAGTTCGAGATCACCGTTATCGTATCGTGCAGGGTCTCCCCCTTGGAAACGCTCGTATTGTTTACCTCCGAGAAACCGATCACCCTCGCTCCCAGCCGGTTGATCGCGCTCTCGAAGCTGAGCCGCGTCCGGGTGGAAGGTTCGAAGAAGAGCGACGCCACCACTTTGCCGTACAGCAGCCGCTGATCCGGATTGGCTTCGAAATCGGCGGCGAGCTCCATGATCCGGAGAATATCCTCCTTCGTGAAGTCATGGATCGATACCAAACTTTGTTTTTCTTTCATAATACGCGCTATGATAATGACACATTTACCCCTTCAATATCCCCCATCTGCCGCATCAGCGTTTCCGCATCCCGCAGCCGTACCGACAGGCGCACCCGGCAGGCCATGTCGAAATCCTGCCCCAACACCTTCGGCTCCATCTCCTTCACGACCTTCATCACCTGGTTCATCACCAGGTACGGAAAATCGACCGTAATTTCCCGGTTCTCCGTCCGCTCCGCCACCTCCGCCGCATCGAGTGCGTCCGCCGTGGCAGCTTTGTAGGCCGCGATCAGCCCCGGCACCCCCAATTTGATCCCCCCGAAATAACGCACGACCACCACCAGCAGATTCGTCAGTCCCCGCGACAACAACTGACCCAATATCGGCCGCCCGGCACTTCCCGCCGGTTCCCCGTCGTCATTGGCGCGAAACCGCTCCCCGCCCTCCGACGCATCGATCCCCAGCCGCCACGCATAGCAGTGGTGCCGGGCATCGTAATACTTCGCTTTGAGCGCCTCCACGATCGGTTTGACATCGGTTTCGGAATAAATCGGATAAGCAAAGGCCAGGAAACGGCTGCCTTTGTCTTTATAAAGCCCCTCGGCCGGGGCCGCGATGGTGAGATAGGTATCGCTAATCACGCTCCGAATCGGATAATCCGAACAAAAATAGCCATTCGGCGGCGGATAACCAAAGGCTGCGAAAGAATAATTTTCCGGCGCCCCGAATTTGTTTTTCCGGAATTAATGTTTATCTTTGTTCCGGTTAGAATGAAATGGATTCCCGATGCCCTCTGGGCTTCGGGGGTCTGTCTTTTTATTGCATAGAAAAAAGAAGTGTTATGGCAAAAATGAACTACATAACGGAAGCTGGATTGCGGAAGTTACGCAGCGAATTGGACGCACTGAAGGCCGAACGGCCTGTGATCTCGGCACAGATCGCCGAAGCGCGCGACAAGGGCGACTTGTCGGAAAATGCAGAGTACGATGCCGCCAAGGAGGCGCAGGGCATGCTGGAGATGCGTATCGCCAAACTGGAGGCTACGATCGCCGGGGCCCGCATTATCGACGAATCGAAACTGAACACGGACAGCATCCAGATGCTCAACCGGGTGACCATCAAGAATATGAACCTGGGCAAGACGGTGGAATACACCATCGTGTCGGAGAACGAGGCGAACCTGAAAGAGGGCAAGCTGTCGGTCGGGACGCCTATCGCGCAGGCATTGCTGGGCAAAAAACGGGGGGATGTTGTCGAGGTGCAGGTGCCGTCGGGGATCCTGAAACTGGAGGTATTGGACATTTCTATTTAACGTACCGACTTGGCGTGCGAAACAATAGGGCCCGGAAGCTGTTGCTTCCGGGCCCTATTTCTGTTTATTCGCCGCCGAGATGCACGGCCAGCCACACGCAGTCGAACGACGTTCGCAAAACCCGGTGCCGCTTGTGCGCCTCGATCAATACATAATCCCCCTGCTCCAACTCGGTCACGCTGCCATCTGCCCACTCCAGCGCAGCCTCGCCGCGGGCTACGATCACCCATTCGTCCCATCCCTGATCGTACCACTCCCCGTTCTCCTGCCCGAACGACATGATCCGTTCGATCCGCACCGCCCGCCCCGGCGGCAAGGAAGCGGAAAGGAGCGTTTCGAACGCCTCCCGGCTCCGCTCCTGCGTCGATGCCGGGGGCACTATGCCCCGCTTGTCGAAAATGTTACCCATAAAACCGTTACATCCGTTCGTGCAAAATCTCCGCCACGCGCTCCGGCGTCACCTTGCCGGTCTCGCCCAGGTTCCAGCCGCGCTTGCGGAAACGCTCCACGATAAACTCGATCGTATCCTCGCCGATACCGTGCTCCGACAGGCGGGTCTTCATCCCCAGGCTCCGGAAAAACTCGTCGGTCTTCTGGATCGCCGCCTTCACTTTCTGCTCCGGCGAGCCGGTGGCGCCCCATACCCGCTCGGCATACTGTACCAGTTTGTCGAACTTCTCATGGCGCATCACCTTCATCATCCCCGGATAGACAATCGCCAGCGTAACCCCGTGGTCCAGGTTATGCAACGCGGTCAGCTCGTGGCCGATCATATGCGTGGCCCAGTCCTGCGGCACCCCCATCGCGATGAATCCGTTCAGGGCCATGGTCGCCGTCAACATGAAATTGGCCACTTCATCGTACCGGTCATGCCGTTCGACCAGTTTCGGCCCCAACTCGATCAGGGTCTGCAACAGCCCTTCGGCCCAGCGATCCATCACCATCGACTGCGTGTTGAAAGTCAGATACTGCTCCAACGTGTGCGCGAAAGAGTCTACGATACCGTTCACGATCTGTCGGTCGGGCAGCGAATAGCATACCTCCGGATCGAGCACCGAAAACTGCGGATAGCCTTTCGGATTATGGAATGCCAGCTTTTCGTTGAACTCTTTGCGGGACACCACCGCACCGTTGTTCATCTCCGAACCGGTGGCCGGCAGCGTCAGCACGGTAGCCAGCGGCACGGCATCGACCGCTTTCGAAGGATCGACCATGAAATCCCACGGATCGCCGCCGTATTTCAAAGCGG
>JAJBVQ010000033.1 GCA_020859745.1 Rikenellaceae bacterium | reverse complement strand
CGTCCGCCGAAGCCGGGAAGAGCACCGGCTCGCGCCCGGCCCCGGAGATAGGGGCGTTGAGCAGCAGCACGTTGCCGTCCGCCGTGGAGAGGGAGCGCAGCTTTTCGGCCGCCGCGGCCAGCTGTTTCGGGGTGCCGTCCGTCGCCTCGCCGTCGGTGATGTTAATCACCGTCGGCGGGTAGCAGGGCCGCCCTTTGTATTTCGCGCACCACGCTTTGAGCAGCCTGTGCGCCTCCCCGAAGGCGGCGGCCATCGGCGTGTTCCACTCGGCGGCGGGCCGCACCCACACCTTTTCGCGCATCACGGTGGCCACCTGCCGCCCGCCGGGCAGCGTGCGGATGCGCTGCACGTCGCGCACCTCGGCGGGATTGTCGGAGAGCACTTCCGGCGATAGGAACCGCTCGCTGCCGATGGTGGGCAGCAGCGACCGCACTTCGGAGCCGGAGTAGCCCAGCACGGCGATGTCGTAGTAGTGCTGGTAGCCGCCGTCGCGCCGCGAACGGGCGACCAGCTCCGCCAGCAGGGTGTTGATGGCGGAAGCGACGGCCTGCGCCTTGGTGACGGCCTGTCCGTTCCACCGGGCGGGCTCGGCCATGGAGCCGGACTGATCGACCAGCAGGACGACCGCTGTGGGACAGTTTTGCGTGATCCGCGCAAGGTAACTCATGGGGTAAATCGGTATAAGAAAAAGGCACGGAATCCGTAACCAATGCGACACCAGGAGAGCAACCACCCAGAACCCCCAAAGGTACCAAATCCGTGCGGGTCTTGTATAAAAAGGCACGGAATCCGTCACTCCCGACACAAGGTGTACAACGACCCAAGCCTGCAAAGCTCCAGACCCGTGCCGTATTTGGCACGTTCCTGAAGCGTTGCAGGCTTGAGCGTCTCAAATTAGATGTTGTACTTCTGTGTCGAACGCTCGATATGTCTTGCAAATATAGCATTTGTTTCGGTAAATCCCGGTTATGGGCGGGCAACTATCGCGAAAGCGGGCGCGATTTACCGGACGGCAGTCCGTGCGGGGCGAAGCCGCCCCCAGCGGAGCCCCGCAAAACTTCGTAATGCGTGTCCCGCCGGCTTCGCCCCGAACTGTATCATGTCGGGGATTCCTATTATAATATTTGTTTTGCTAATCTCGGTAATCGGCAGATAACTCCCGCAAAACTTCGTAATGCGTGTCGCCGCCCGGATCGTCCCGACGGCGTTATTTTCGGTCATCCCGGCTATCGGCGGGCACCTCCCGCAAAAACGGGTCGGCCCTCGCCGCCGGAATACGGAAACGGCCCCTTCCCGAACCGGGAAGAGGCCGCGTAAAAGTCCTTAGACCCGCTACTTCTGCCGCGCCAAACGCCACATCACATATCCCCCCTTATTGGCCAGCACCAGCGAGTCGGCATTCAGCTTCACGATCGTCAGCGTGTCCGCCCCCTCGGTCGTCTGGCCGTTCCCGATGCTCGTTGCGTTCAGGATCAGCGTGTTCGGGGTCGTCAGGTTCCACGCTTTAAATTGCAGCGTCGCCATGTTGATAGACGAAGCCGTCCCGTTCTGGTTCAGTTGCATCCCCTGCACCTGCGTCGAGTCGATGGGGTTGGACTCCACCCACGCGCCTTGAATATAGTAGTACGGCGAGTGGGCCGTCACCGTCAGCTCCTGCGCCTGCCTCACCTTCACCCCGTCCGTGTCGACCTCGGCATAAGTCAGCTTCACCGAATCGTCGATCAGCACCCCCGGAACCTTCGCCGGATCGGCGTTCATCGTGCTGATGTTCAGCGTGTCGCCCGCCGTGGTGACCAGCGTGATATTGTTCATCGAAGCGTCCAGCACCACCCCATCCACGGTTGTCGGGGCGGCGGGTTTCGACCCGCACGAGGCCAGCGCCAGCGCCGAGGCGGCCACGGCGGCCAGAGAAAAGATGTTTTTCTTCATAAAAACGGTATTTGCGGCCCCGCGAGAGGCCCGGTTACTGAGGCAAATGTAGCAAAAAAACAGTCCGTTATGCGCCTAAATCGCCTTTATTTGTTCTTCGAGGCCACTTCGGCGAGGAAATCTTCGAGGATCGCCAGCGACTCCTGCGGCTGTTCGACGAACCCCATGTGCCCGGAGTTTTCGAGCCACGCCACCCGCGCCTGCGGCTGCGCCAGCGCCATCGACTCCGCCGCCGCCACCGGAATGTAGTTGTCCCCCAGCCCGAAGATCATCAGTTCCGGAATGCCCAGCCTGCGCATATCCTCGTTGCGGTCTTTGCGCTGCGACATCCCTTTGAGCACGGCCACGATCGCCTCGTCCTCGGTGAGCATCACCTGTTCGGCCAGGTCTTCGATCGCCTCGGCGCAGCGGCGCAGGTTGGCCTCGGCAAAGCCCCGGCCGGGATTGACCTTCGCCAGCATCTCCTTCTTGCCTGCCTCTATAAGCTCGATCTCGCGCTGGCGGTTGGCCGCCTTCTCCGGCGTGTCGGCGTTCGGCGAGGAGTGGAACAGCACCAGCCCCTCAACCTTCTCCGGGTGGTTCGCCGCCAAAGAGAGGGCCACGTAGCCCCCCATCGAGTGCCCCACCACGGTGCACCGCTCCACGCCGGCAAGCTCCAGCACGGCCGCCGCCGTGTCGGCCATGTAGTCGATCCCGACCACCTCGCGGCCGCCCCAGTCCGAAAAGCCGTGGCCCGGCAGGTCGACCCGGATCACGCGGTAATTTTTCCCCAGCTCCCCGGCGAAATCGTCCCACACTTCGATGGATTCCAGGTAGCCGTGCAGCAGCAGGACGGCCTGCGTCCCCTTGCCCGCGTCGGCGTAGCGCACCGGCGTGCCGCCGGCCATAACGAATTTTTCCATGTTGAGGCTGTTGTTTTGAAAGGTTCGAAGCCCGGCGCCGGTTCGGCCCGGTCGGGCGTGAAGATCCGGCAAAGGCTTTTTATGAGTCGGTAAATGTACCGGCATTTTTCGGTTTTTCCCGGAACGGGAATGGAAAACCCTGCCGTCATCGCCGGACGATGCCGCAGGGTCGGTTGCTATCGCGTGGGGCGGAACGGGCTACAAGGCCTCCTCGTCCTCTTCGTCGCCGTCGTCCAGGTAATCCAGCGCGGACTCCCGCTTGCGCAGGGCCAGCAATTCGTCGTCCTCCTCCTCGTCCAGCGACTTGTAGAGGGTGTGGCGCTCTTTGCCGCTCTTGCGGATGGGGTCGAGCTTGGTGGCCTTGCGGGTCGTCTCTTCGCCCCCGGAAGCCCGGAAATCTTTGGTCGATTTCATACGATTGAACTACTGATAATAGGAAAGGTTATACGTTGCAATTATACGATTTTTTTCAATTCGCACGCCGGGCGGTGTATTTTTCGGTGTTCCCCCGCGGTCGCGGCCCTTCCGGCCCCGGCTCACCATTCGATCCCGCCCGTAAAGACCCGCTGGGCAGGCCCGGTGAGGAACACTTCGGCAAAGCCGCCGTTCGGGATCGTTGCAAACTTCACGCCAAGCTCTCCGCCCATGGCCTGCACCGCGAAGTCGCGGCACTCCGGTTGCAAAATACGGTGCGTAACCAGCGCCGCCGCCGTCACCCCCGTGCCGCAGGCCAGTGTTTCGGCCTCGACCCCCCGTTCGAACGTCCGCACCGCGATGCGCCCCGGCCCCTGTACCTGCACGAAATTGACGTTCGTGCCGCCCATCGCGGCGAACTCCGGCCTGCGGCGTATCTCCGCGCCGCGCGCGGCCACATCGACCGCCGACACGTCGTCCGTGAATTCCACGTAGTGCGGCGACCCGGTGAAGACGAACCACGAGTGGCCGCCGGCCAGCGGCTCGACCCCTTTCACGTCGATCATCCGCAGCCGGATCAGGCCGTCGGGCAGCAGTTCCGCTTCGTGGAACCCGTCGCTGCTGTTGAACCGCTTGACGGCTCCCCCGATCCCCAGGTGGGCGGCGAACAGGGCGATGCACCGGCCCCCGTTGCCGCACATGGTGGATTCGCCGCCGTCCGAGTTGTAGTAGCGCATGTAGAAATCGGTTCCCGCCGGGTCGCGTTCGAGGGTCATCAGCCCGTCGGCGCCGATGCCGAAGCGCCGGTCGCACAGCTGACGAACCTCCTCGCGCGTGAAGCCCGGATCGCCCGTCCGGGCGTCGACCAGCACGAAATCGTTGCCCGCGCCCTGGTACTTGGAGAAGCTCATTTTTTTCATCATCGCAAATATAATTCTATATTTACATACCGCAAGATGCGCCCCGGCAACTCCGGACACATTTGGATTGCATTCGGCTTTCGTTATCTTTGTAATCTATGATACCAACGATACAAAACCACCGTTCCGTGCGTCAGTTCGAGCCGGGGCGGACGATTCCCGACCCGTTGATGACCGAACTGCTGGCTGCCGCCGCGCGGGCTTCGACGGTGGGGAATATGCAGCTTTACAGCATCGTCGTTACCCATGCCGGGGGGCCGGTTTTCGCGGAGCTGGGGCCGTGCCATTTCGGCCAGCCCGCAGCGGTCACGGCGGGGGCTTTGGTCACCTTTTGCGCCGACGTGCACCGGTTCTCGCTGTGGTGCGGGCAGCGGGGGGCCGAGCCGGGCTACGGCAACCTGCAATGGTTCGTGAACGCGGCCATTGACGCGTTGCTGGCTTCGCAGAACTTCTCGCTGGAGGCGGAGGCCAACGGGCTGGGGATATGCTATCTCGGCACGACGACTTATAATGCGGCGGATATCGTGCGGATTTTGCACTTGCCGAAAGGAGTGGTGCCGGTCACGACCGTGGCGGTGGGCTACCCGGCGGAGCCGCTGCCGCCGCTGACCGACCGCCTGCCGCTGGAGGCGGTGGTGCATCGCGAGACCTATCAGGACTACACGCCGGAGTGGATCGACGAGGTGTGGGCGGCGCGCGAGGCTTCGGAGGAGACGCAAGAGTTGCTGAAAGCCAATGATTTGCCGAATCTGGCACGGATCTTTACCGAACGACGCTACACCAAGGCCGACAATCTCCGTTTTTCGAAAGCCTATCTCGATGTCTTGCGGGATCAGGGGATGTTCGAGTTCGAACTTGCCGAAACGGAATAATCCGACGTCTTATTACCTTTCTAACCTATACCCGACCTTTTATGAAAAAAATATTTTCGATTTGCCTGTTGGCCGCGATGATCGCCTTTACGGCGGCTCGTGCGCAGACCGTTTTCGTCCACGAGCCGACCGTTCCGGTGGTCGTGGGGCGGGCCAACAACATCGTGTTCGACCTGCGCGTGACGCCCACCCTGAACGGGGAGCGGATGACCAGCGTGACGGTCGATTTCCCGGAAAAAGACCTGCCGTATATCAAGGCGGTGCGTATTTTCTATACCGGTACCACCTCGATGCTGGGCTCCCGGACGGCTTCGTCGGGACTGGCCCACGGCATGGGGGAGTACGGCGGTGGACAGACCGTTTACGATAATCCGGCCTATGCGGTGAAGCTGGCGGAGGACACGGTGGCGGCGCGCTCGATGACGCTGAATTTCGACCAGAAGCTCTTTCCGTGGACCAACTACTTCTATATCAGCCTCTCGATCGCGGAGGATACGCCCCTGACTTTCAAGTTCGCACCGACGGTTTCGAAGGTGGCTTTCGACGGGGGACGCTTCGCACAGCTGAACCGCAACCACAAGGCGGACGGCCATCGTCCGGCGGTGTCGGTGCGCACGGCGGGGGATGACGGGGTGCACACCTACCGCATTCCGGGGCTGGCGACCACGCCGGCGGGGACGCTGCTGGGGGTCTATGACGTACGCAACCAGAATAATATCGACTTGCAGGAGGATGTGCAGGTGGGCTTGAGCCGCAGCACGGACGGGGGAAAAACGTGGGAGCCGATGAAAAAGATCATGGACATGACTTCGTACGGTTCGCTGCCGCACTCGCAGAACGGGGTGGGGGACCCGTCCATTCTGGTGGATCCCCTGCGCGGTCGTGTGTGGGTGATGGCGCTGTGGAACCACGGCATGGGCGGCGGCCGGGGCTGGTGGGCTTCGCGCAACGATGCCATGACGCCGGAAGAACAGACGGGACAGGTGTTGCTGGTGCACAGCGACGATGACGGGCTGACGTGGTCGGAGCCGGCGAACATCACGGCGCAGATCAAGAATCCGTCGTGGCACCTGATCCTGCAAGGGCCGGGTCGGGGCATCGTGATGCAGGACAGCACGCTGGTGTTCCCGATCCAGTGGACGGATTCGACGCACATGCCGTTCGCTTCGATCGTCTGGAGCCGGGACAACGGCCGGACGTGGACGATCGGCGCGCCGGCGTTCAGAAATACGACGGAGGCGCAGGTGGTGGAGCTGGAGCCGGGGGTGCTGATGCTGAACATGCGCCGGAACGAGGGGGACAGCCGTGCGATCTGCCTAACGCGCGACATGGGCCGCACGTGGGAGGAGCACCCGACTTCGCGCAAGGCGCTGCGCGAACCGGTCTGCATGGCTAGCCTGATTAAAGTGCCTGCGGCGGAGAATGTTTTGGGTAAGGATATTCTTCTGTTTTCGAATCCGGACACGACCAAAACGCGCTCCCGGATCACGATCAAGGCGAGTCTGGACAATGGCATAACGTGGCTGCCGCAGAATGAGCTGCTGCTGGACGAGGAGCCGGGCTGGGGCTACTCCTGCCTGACGATGATCGACCCGCAAACGGTGGGCATCCTCTACGAAAGCAGTGTGTCGCAAATGGCGTTCCAGGCGATCCCGCTGCGCGATATCATCAAAAAAGAAGATTAATCGTTCGTTTTTATCTCTACCCGTTTGAGGGTACTGTTCTCTTTGTGAACAAA
>JAJBVQ010000241.1 GCA_020859745.1 Rikenellaceae bacterium | reverse complement strand
GGTGACGGGGGCGCAACTGTTGGCGGCAGTGGCTTCGGACAAGAAGCGCGAGGCGGCGGAGATCGATTTCGTGCTGATGGAGGGCATCGGCCATGCCGTGCGGCGGCGCATGCCGCTCGCGGAGCTGGACGTTTTGACGGCGGAAATCTTATAAGATGAAAGCCCTGTTCAAAGCCATCCGCCACGGCGAAACGGACGAGGTGATCCGGATACTGGAGCGGCATCCGGAGCTGCTCGACACGCCGAGCATCGCCCCGCCCAAAAAGGACGAGGGGCAATCTCCGCTGCAAGTCGCCGTAAAAACGGGACGGACTGACATTGCCGATTATCTGATCCGGCGCGGAGCGGACGTGAATTATATGGAATCCGGCGGCGAGCAGGAAAAGGCATGGCATGCGCCGGTCATCCAGGATGCGGTCATTTCGGTATTCACGGCATGTTGTCACGGCGACTACGACCGTTCCCGCCGGACGCTGGAGATACTTCGGTCACTGCTCGAACGCGGGGCGGAACCGAACAAGCCGGATTCGTTCGGCCGTATCGCCTGGGATGTGGCCGGCAGCCAGTTGGTTCAGGTTCTTTGTCCGCCTTACTCCGCCAAACAACAGAATTTCGCCCGCAAACAGGCCCGCGAAGTTTTCGGTTTGCTGTTGGAGCACGGTTCGCGGATCGTGGAGCCTTCTTAATTGCCGGCGATCTCGGCGGATGTTTACCGGACATTCATGGTGGATTTTTTCCGAAGCCGCAAACGCGGCTCCTTACTGGATCGAATTTTCCATCGCGAAAAGCTATAACAATTCGTTATAACGCATCAGGTTTTTAATCCCGCCCGTTTGGGCGGGATTTCGTTCTTTTGTACATTAATTTTTAAACCCGTTCATGGGTTTGAGAGAACTGCATTTTGCGGCGAGCGGCGCGAACCGCGCGGGCCGGACGCCTCCCCACGGGAGGCCCGCAACCCTCGTAAACTCGGGGCGAGCATCCCGGGCGTCCGGCTTAGCCCTGTGCGCCAAAGCTAAAATTCTTTGGGTTCTCGTTACCTCGAAGCTAAAGAGAAGAGTACCCTCCAACACGAACAAGTGTATAAATAACCGTACTGAATAAACATGAAAATCAGTGAACACCGGGGCAACATGCTCCACGGCATCCTGCTGATCGCCCTCTTCTCGTGCGCAGCCTTCTGGATCGCCGAGACCGAACTGGTGCGGAGCCTGTCGTTCAGCCCCCTGATCGTTGGCATCGTACTGGGGATGCTCTACGCCAACAGCCTCCGAAACCGGCTGCCCGCAACCTGGGTGCCCGGCATCTTGTTCTGCTCCAAACAGCTGCTGCGGCTGGGGATCATCCTCTACGGCTTCAACCTCACCTTCCAGGACATCGTAAAAGTCGGGCTGCCCGCCATCGTGATCGACGCCATCGTCGTTACGGTAACCATATACGGCGGCATCCTGGTCGGCCGGCTGCTCCGGATGGACAAAGGCATCGCCCTGCTGACCTCGGTCGGGAGCGGCATCTGCGGTGCGGCTGCCGTCCTCGGCGCCGAGGCCACGATCCGCACCAAACCCTACAAGACCGCTGTGGCGGTATCCACGGTGGTGATCTTCGGGACGCTGGCCATGTTCATCTACCCAGCCCTCTATCGCAGCGGCGTGCTCGGGCTCGACCCGGCGCAGATGGGGCTGTACACCGGCTCGACCCTGCACGAAGTGGCCCATGTGGTCGGCGCGGGAAATGCCATGGGACAGGAGGTCGCCGATACGGCCATTATCGTCAAGATGATCCGCGTGATCCTGCTGGTGCCGGTACTGCTCATTATCAGCTTCACGATCTCGCGCGTGCGGGCCCGAAAGTTGCAAAAACGCGGAAGCGTGTCGGCGACGGACTCCGAAAAGGGAAAGGTGTCGATCCCGTGGTTCGCCATCGGGTTCCTCGGGGTGATCGCGTTCAACTCGTTCGGCCTGCTGCCTGCCGGGGTGATCGACTGGATCAAGAAGCTGGACGTTTTCCTGCTGACGATGGCCATGACGGCGCTCGGGGCGGAGACCAGCATCGAGAAGTTCAAAAAGGCGGGCTTCAAGCCGTTCGTGCTGGCCACGATACTTTTCATCTGGCTGATGGCGGGGGGCTGGCTGCTGGCGAAGTACGCCGCGCCGTGGCTGATGTAGCAAATTCATATAAACCGGTCGCAGCCTGCGGTAGGGGTAGTTACAGCTCTGACGGTGTGCCCGCGGCACCGGACCTCCGCGGGGGGAGGCTGCGGCCCGCACGGCTCTACGAGCCGCAGATTCTGCCGGTTTCCGGCAGTGAGCCGCGCCAGACGCCTCCGGCGTCCGCCCGGGGGCGCGGCTCAAAAACGACAAACCACAACCGGTACGCAAGATTTAAAACTTAATACATACACCTATGAACTTCCTGACAGACGAAAAGCTCACCATCGTGGGCGCCGCCGGCATGATCGGCTCCAACATGGTACAGACCGCCATAATGATGGGCCTGACCCCCAACATCTGCGCCTACGACCCCTTCGCGCCCGCCCTCGAGGGGATGGCCGAAGAGATGTACCACTGCGGCTTCGACGGCATCAACCTGACCTGGACCAGCGACATCAAGGAGGCGCTCAAAGGGGCTAAGTACATCATCTCGTCGGGCGGGGCGGCCCGCAAGGCCGGCATGACCCGCGAAGACCTGCTCAAAGGCAACGCCGAAATCGCCGCGCAGTTCGGCAAGGACATCCGTACCTACTGTCCGGACGTGAAGCACGTGGTGGTGATCTTCAACCCGGCCGACATCACGGGCCTCATTACCCTGCTCTACTCCGGCCTCAAGCCGTCACAGGTGAGCACCCTGGCGGCGCTGGACAGCACACGCCTGCGCACGGCGCTGGCCCAGCATTTCGGCATCGCGCACGACAAAGTGACCGACGCCCGCACCTACGGGGGCCATGGCGAACAGATGGCCGTTTTCGCCTCGACCACGAAAGTGGAAGGCAAACCGCTGACCTCCCTGGTCGGCACCCCGGCCCTGAGCGACGAGCAATGGGCGGCGATCCGCCAGCACGTGATCCAAGGCGGCAAGCGGATCATCGACCTGCGCGGCCGCTCGTCGTTCCAAAGCCCGGCTTACGTGTCGGTGGAGATGATCCGCGCGGCGATGGGCGGCGCGCCGTTCCGCTGGCCGGCGGGGGTCTATGTTTCGGAAGGGGGCTTCGACCACATCATGATGGCGATGGAGACCACGATCGACAAGGACGGCGCTCACTACAAGGTGCCGCACGGCACGGCGGAGGAGACCGAGGCGCTGAAGCAGAGCTACGACCACCTGTGCAAACTGCGCGACGAGGTGATCGCGATGGGCATCATCCCGGCGATCCCGGAATGGAAAACCCTCAACGCGAACCTGAAATAGCGGTTCCCCGAACGGGGATAACAAGGCGGCGGGCATCTTCTCGAATGAAGATGCCCGCCGTTTCGTTTTACCGGACTTCGACGCCGCTGCGCCACGTCAGGCCGCTGACGTCCGTCAGCACCAATTCGTACCGTCCGGGCGGCAACGCCTGCAAAATATCATCTCGCAGCATCAGCCGCGCCTTGGCCCCCAGCGGGATCACCAGACTGTGCTTGCCCGGCATCACGCGGGCGACATATACGTTGGCGATATCCGCCTCCGGGAACCGCGCCAGCGCCTCGCCGTCGCGGGATAGTACCGTTTTTCCCGCCGCATCCCTCAACTCGACCCCGATCAGGAACGAGCCGTAAACGTCCGCCCCTTCGACCCGGTTCACGGTGAAGGCGAGCTGCCCGTTCCCGATCGCAGCGTCCGTCAGCTCGACCACGGGCCGTACCGACTTGTTATGCAACGGCCCCCAAACGCCGCCGTGGAAAACTTGATTGGTATACAGCGTCAGGCTGCGGCGCAAACCGCGCCAACAGCCGACACGCGCCCGATTTGGCGCATGTTGAGCCCCAAAGGCCCGGAAGCGAGCCACGGGAACCATCTCCGCTCGGCCAACCGGGGCATCCGCCGCACCCACATCCGATCCAGCGAGAACCGGCCCCCGCCTGTAAGAAAAATAGTGAACCCGGCGGCCACGCCCAGGATCCCGATCTGCCACTCGTCGAGGCAGGTCGTCCCGATCCACCCGGAGCCGAGCAGGATGCCGAGGGCCAGCAGGGTCACGCCGACGCTCATCAGCCGGGTGAAAAGCCCGAACATAAAGAGCAACCCCACGACCCCTTCGACGATGGTGAAGACGACCATGGCCCACCACAGCGCGTCGGGCGTGGAGACCAGGTACTCGATCAGGGGCCGGATGCCGATGGAGTGCGGCAGGAAATGGTTGAACTTTTCGCCGATATACCCCGGATCGTCCGGGATGAGCTTGTTTTCCAGCACCACCCGCCGCCAGAAGGCGGAGAAGTAGGTCCATCCGACCACGACCCTCAGGGCCAGCGAGAAAGTGCCGGCTACGGCGTAAGCCCGGGCCGCTTCCCGTTTTTCATACCATTCCATTCGCTTATTTGTTACCGTACAGGAGTTTGTCCAACGCTTCGCGCATCGCCGCCTTGGTCATCGCCCCGATTTCGAGCCGGCAGGAGCCTTCGAGGGGGAGGAACGCCATCGCCGGGACGTGCCGTACCTTGAAACGCACGGCCACTCGCCGCTCTTTGTCGATATTGACGGTGTAGAAATCGACCCGCCCGGCATATTCGTCGGCCACCTCTTCCAAAAAAGGCACCAGCGCCTGGCAAGGTTTGCACCAGGGCACGTAAAAATCCAGCACGGCCGGCCTTCCGCCCACCGGCCTCCACACGCCGGGCGCTTCGGAGCACGGCTCAATCACGTTCTGCAACTCGGATTCGGTCAGTTCTTTCAGTTTCATGACTACCATATTACGGTCCGCAGAGCGGTCATAGCAAAAACGATTCCTTTTTTGTCACTTTCGGTGACAAAAAAGGGTTTCCCGCAGGATAACCGCAGGAAACCCACCGTTAGGAACCGTCCGTGCCGCCCCTATTCGGCTTTAACGGCGACGGTTTCGATCTCGACCAGCGCCCCCAGCGGCAGCGCGGCCACTTCGTAAGCGACCCGCGCGGGCGGGTTCTCGGTGTAGAATGCGGCGTACACTTCGTTCATGGCGCCGAAATCGGCGATATTCTGCAACAAAACGGTCGATTTGACCACGTCGTTTTTGGTATATCCGGCTTTTTCGAGTATGGCCGCGATATTTTTCAGGCTTTGTTCGGTCTGCGCTTTGACGCCGTCGGGCATCGATTTGGTGGCGGGATCGATGGGCAACTGACCTGAGATATAGAGGGTTCCGCCGGCTTCGACGGCCTGGCTGTAGGGTCCGACGGCCGCGGGGGCCTCGGCGGTGGCGATAATTTTTTTCATCCTATGACGTTCTTTGGTACTAATTTTGGTTTATAGTAGGTCAAAGCCTTACCTTTGTGTGCAAAATAACGGAAATATGATCAGAATCGCAACTGCAATTTTGGCCGCCGCCTCCCTCGCGGCGTGCAAAAGTGTCAGTGAGTCGCCGCTGGTGCTGGACAGCGACTTATGGGTCGTTCCGGACGCCGCAGACAGTTCCTCGATGCCGAGAGGGGAGTCCATGCGGGAAGGTTCCCCGTCCATCGAGTTCCTCAGCGACGGCCAGGTGCAGGGGTTCACTTGCTGCAACAGTTACTTCGGAAGCTATACGACCAAAGAGAACGACTCGGTTCGCCGGATAGATATCACCATCGAGGGAATGACGCTGGCGCTGTGCCCGCACGGCGACCTGGAGCGGGAGTACATCGAAAAACTGAAGGAGGTGCGCAGCTATGCGGTGCGCCACAAGCAGCTGCTGCTGATGGACAGCACCGGGGAGGTGACCCTGATGTTCATCCCGGCCAGCATGACCCAAAAAAAACATTAACATAACCGACCCTATGATGAAGAAAACGTTTACCTGGGCGGCCGTCGCGCTGGCTGCCGTAGTCCTCAGTTCTTGCTGCGCGTGCCGCAAGGGCAGCCCGAAGATCGCCAACCTGGAGGCGGACAACTGGCGGCTGATCGAGTTCCGGGGCGAGGCGGTGCCGACGGACAAGGCGGTGACGCTCACGTTCGATGCGGAGAAAAAGATGATCTACGGCCAGGCGCCGTGCAACAATTTCTTTGCGGGCTACAGCCTGTTCAAGGATGCGGAGCACAATATCGAGATCAGCAACGCGGGCGCTACGCGCAAGTTCTGCCCGGACACGGAAATCGAAGATGGTTTCACGCGGGAGCTGAGCAATATCAAACGGCTCAAGATCGAAGGCGAACGCCTTCTGATGCTGGACGCGGACGGAAACCTAGTGGCTCTGCTGAAGGCTGTCCCCAAAACCGCGCAATAATACTTTACGATTAACATCCGCGAAGCGAGTCAGGTCGCCGCTATCCTGGACGGAGGCTGCAACCCGCCCGCTGATGCGGAAACTTACATCTTAACCCGATAATTAATTTTACGGCGCCCGTGGCCGTACATGGATGGTTTACCATGTACGGCCACGGGCGTCTTTCTGAATCAATCATCGATTGCCCTACACGGGCAACGTCCGTTAACTATTGTAACGCAAACCCTAACAGCAGCCCCAACGGAGATCACGGCAAAACATGCGATGCTATGCATCGCTTACATTTTAATTTCACGGTCAAAATTAAGTTTCCGCGTCAGCGGGCAGCCCGAACCGACGCCGCATCCGGGTTGCCATTAGGCTCGCCTAAATGGCCGAGGCGCAAGGAGGAAGCCGGAACGGCA
>JAJBVQ010000209.1 GCA_020859745.1 Rikenellaceae bacterium | reverse complement strand
GGCTTTGGCGAGGTAGCGCGAGAAAACCGAAGGTAAAAGGTACGGTTCCATGCGGGTAGAAAAAAACGAACGGTTAAAAATTACAGGGTATTAATTTTGAGTAATTCGTCGATATAGCGGCGGTCGTTCGCCAGTCGGGGCACCTTATTCTGTCCCCCCAGCTTTTTGCGATCCTGCATCCAGCGGTAAAAAGTCCCCTTGCGGGCCACCACCAGCTGCGGCGCCATCAGCGTCGTATTCCGGAACCGCTTGGCCGCATAGTCCGAGTTGACCTCCTGCAACGTCTTGTCCAGCACCTCCGCGAACAGCATCACATCCGAGGGAGCCGCGTCGAACTCCACGAACCACTGGTGTCCCCCCTTGGCACGCCCCTTCATAAAGACCGGCGCCGCCGTGTAGTCCAGCACCTTGGCCCCCGTCGCCCGGCACGCCGCCGCCATGGCCCGCTCCGCATTGTCGATGATGATCTCTTCGCCGAAAGCGTTGATATAGCTCTTCGTACGCCCCGTGATCCGGATTTTGTAAGGGGCGAGGCTCGTGAACTCGACCGTATCGCCGATCATGTACCGCCACAAGCCCCCGTTCGTGGAGACGATCATCGCATAGTTGACCCCCATCTGCACATCGGCCAGCGTCACCGCCTTAGACGGTTCGGAGAGCTCTTTGAGCGGCAGGAACTCGTAGAAAACGCCGTAATCGAGCATCAGGAGCATATCCTGCGTCGAGAGGTTGTCCTGTATGGCGAAGAAACCTTCCGAGGCGTTGTAGGTCTCCATGTATTTCATCCGGGACGAAGGGATCAGCCGTCGGTACTGCTCCCGGTAAGGGGCGAAGCTCACTCCGCCGTGTATGAAAAGGGAGAGGTCGGGCCACACTTCGAGCAGGTTGTCCTCGCCCGTGTATTCGAGTATCTTGTTCATCAGCACGAGGTTCCACGAGGGTACCCCGGCGAACGAGGTGATGCGCTGTTTGGAGCACCGGCGGCAGATGGCTTCGACTTTGCGCTCGAAATCGGGGATCAGGGCGATCTCCATCGAGGGTTCGCGCACCAGGTTGACCCATTTCGGGGCGTTGTGGATCAATATCGCCGACAAATCTCCGCTCTGCGCCCCGCCGCCCATGCTGTCGAGGCGGTGGCTGCCGCCCAGGGTCAGGGCTTTGCCGTCGAACGCTTTGCTTTCGGGGTTGTTGTAGGCGAATATGGCCATCACGTCTTTCCCGCCCCGGAAATGGCATTGCTCCAGCGATTCGCGGGTGACGGGGATATATTTGCTCCGGTCGCCGGTGGTGCCGGACGATTTGGCGAACCATTCCACCCTGCCGGGCCACAAAATGTTCTCTTCACCGGCCCTGACGCGCTCGATCTCGTGCTGCAATTCGTCGTATCCCACCACGGGCACCTGCCGCTGGAACTCCTCGACGGTACCGAAGGCGCCGACGCCGTACCGCTTGAAATATTCGGTCCGGGCGCCGTAACTGACCAACAGCCGGAATTGTTCGAACTGAACGTCCCACGGCTGACGCCGAAAGCGGTCGATGGCTTTCAACCGCTTGGCGTAAAAAGCGGATAGTATCGAATTGGTCAGTGACATAGCTTTTCAAATATCGGTTCGTTTTATTACTGCCCCTGTATGGGACTGCCGCTTTTTGTAAAAAGCGGCACCAAAAACTTTTGAGATAGCTGCGCTACTCCTTAGGCTCCGCAAGGCTCACTTTTTGGCGAACGGGCGGGGCTGGCCCGAAGGGCTTTACGCCCCGACCGTTGCGCCAAACTTAAGGCGTTCGGCAGACTGAGTTCCTCGGCAGGCTGCTCGAAAGTTTCTTTGGTTCTTTCTTTTCAAAGAAAGAACAGTACCCTCCAGGGGTAGTAATAAAA
The DNA here is from genome assembly GCA_020859745.1 of Rikenellaceae bacterium. Lineage (GTDB taxonomy): Bacteria > Bacteroidota > Bacteroidia > Bacteroidales > Rikenellaceae > Rikenella. Next base: position 4,995 of record JAJBVQ010000209.1, on the reverse strand, counting down.
ACGAAGGAATAAATTTATGCTGTTCGAGGGATTCGGACGGCATTTCTTTTTTTACGAACTTTGCCGGGAAACACACCGCCCCATGGACTTCCGCCTGAAAACCTTCGTCAGCGTCGCACGGCACCGCAGCTTCACCCGCGCTGCCCACGAACTCTTTGTGACCCAGCCCGCCGTGACCCGGCACATCAAAGAGCTCGAAACGCAGGTCGGCACCACCCTGTTCGACCGCAACAGCGGCAGCGTCACCCTTACCAAAGCCGGCGAAGTGATGCTCTTCCACGCCGAAAAGATTCTCGACAGCTACCGGCGGATGAAATTCGACATGAACCTGCTGACCGGCAACTTCAGCGGCGAGCGCCGGTGGGGCGCCAGCAGCACCATCGCGCAATACGTCCTTCCCCCCTGCCTCGCCCGCTTCTCCGTCCGTTACCCCGACATACGCACCTCGCTCGACACAGGGAACAGCCGCCAGATGGTGCAGGCCCTGTTCAGCCACAGCATCGACCTGGCCCTGGTCGAAGGCGAAGCCCGGCACGCCGGGATACACTACCAGCCCTTTATGCGCGACGAACTCGTGCTGGTCACCGGCAGCCGCAGCGCCTACGCCTCGCGCGAGGTCATAAGCCCCGAAGAGCTCGCCACCCTGCCCATGGTGCTGCGCGAGAACGGCTCCGGCACCCTGGAAGTGATCGAACGCCGCCTCGGCGAACGCCACATCAAGCTCTCCTCCATGAACGTCATCATGCAGATGGGCAGCACCGAAGGGATCAAATCGTTTCTGGCCAGCTACGACTGCGTGGCCCTGCTCTCCGTTCAGGCCGTGACCCGCGAACTGCTCTCCGACACCCTCACCGTGATCGACATCGACGGACTCGGCTTCGAGCGCGAATTCGCCTTCGCCACCTTGCAGGGCGTGCCCGGAACCATTGCCGAAAACTTTATCCGCTTCGCCGCCGAAACGCTACCCACCAACAACCGAAAAAACCACAACCGGAAATGACAAACCCCGTAGCCATCCTCACCGCCACCCAGCTGGAACAACAGCCCCTGCGCGCCCTTTTGGGCGACAGCTATGCCGGACACGAGCTGTCGTGGCACGTCGGAGGCATGGGAGCCGGGGCCACCGCCGCCGCGACCTTAAAGATCATACGCGACCATCGTCCCGCCCTGATCGTCCAGGCCGGGATCGCCGGTGCCTTGCCCCGGAAACACCTTTCGGTGGCCGACACCGTGCTGGTCGGGAGCGACTATCAGGCCGACCTGGGCGCCTGGCGGCCCGAAACGGGACGGTTCGAACCGTTCGACCCCCTCGCAGAGGCGGAAACCGTCGTATGCCCTTACGCAGAGCCGCTGCGCGGGCAATTCCGCATTATCTGCGCCCGCTCGGCCAACAGCGCGTGTTCACCCCTGCCGCTGCGGGGCAGCGAGGCGCTCGAATCCATGGAGGGCGCGGCATTTTTCGGGGTCTGCGCGGCGGAAAAGGCACCTTTTTTGCAGGTGCGCTCCGTTTCGAACCATGTAGGTGACCCGCGCGGCCAATGGCGCATACCCGAAGCACTCGATGCCCTTGCACAGGGACTCGGCATATTATTGAAAAACCTACCCGATTATAACCTATCTAAACTATGAAATTATCGAAAACTAACGCCGCCCGGCTGCTGGACAAGGCCGGGATCGGCTATGACCTGATCCCCTACCAGGTGGACGAAGAGCACCTCGACGCCGGACACGTCGCCGAACAGCTGCACGAAGACATCCGGCAGGTATTCAAAACCCTCGTCATGCGCGGCGACCGCAGCGGCGTCTTCGTCTGCATCATCCCCGGCGACCGCGAAGTGGATCTCAAAGCGGCGTCCAAAGTCTCCGGGAACAAAAGCGCAGCCATGATTCACCTGCGCGAGCTGCTCGAAACCACCGGATACATCCGCGGCGGATGCTCGCCCATCGGCATGAAACGCACCTTCCCGGGCTATATCGACCGGACATGCCAAGACTTCAGCCATATTTATATCAGCGCCGGCGTGCGGGGCATGCAGATCCGGATCTCACCGGACGACCTGATCCGCTTCGCCCGCCTGAAAGTCGCCCCGCTCACACCCGACCAGAGCCCGGAAGCCGAATAACACGATGGACTACGCCGCACTGACCGACTGGTACCTCCGCAACCACCGCTCCCTGCCGTGGCGCAAGACGCGCGACCCGTACCGTATCTGGCTCTCGGAAGTGATCCTCCAGCAGACCCGCGTGGCGCAGGGACTGGAATATTACAACCGCTTTACCGGACGTTTCCCGGACGTCGCGAAACTGGCGGCGGTCACGGAAGACGAAGTCCTCAAACTGTGGCAGGGGCTGGGCTATTACAGCCGCGCCCGCAACCTGCACGCGGCGGCGAAACAGGTCGTCGCGGAGCATGGCGGCATATTTCCCACGGAATATGCCGCCGTCAGGGCGCTGAAAGGGATCGGCGATTACACCGCCGCCGCCATCGTCTCCTTCGCGACCGATGCGCCGTACGCCGTGGTGGACGGGAACGTCTACCGGGTGCTGGGCCGCCTGCTCGACATCGCCACCCCGATCGACACCACGGCGGGCAAAAAGGAGTTCGCCGCCGCGGCGGCGGAACTGCTGAACGACTACCTCGCCTCGCCGGATCAAAAAGAAGCGGGACTTTACAACCAGGCTGTTATGGAGTTGGGGGCTTTGGTCTGTACGCCCCGCTCGCCGCAGTGCCCGGCATGCCCGCTGGCCGGGAGCTGTCTGGCCCTGAAAAACGGGACAATCGGCAGCCGGCCGGTCAAACAGGGCAAAACGGCCCAAACCCCGCGCTGGTTCAACTACCTGCACATCACCGACCGGGAAGGACGAACGGCGGTCTGCCGCCGCGACAGGAACGACATCTGGCGGGGTCTCTACGAATTCCCGCTCGTCGAAACGCCGTCCGAGGCGGAGTTCGAAACTTTGTCATTGCCCTTCTCGGATTTCGTCTTGCGGGGATCGGTGCGGATGCCGAAGCATGTGCTTTCGCACCGCATTATCCATGCGGTGTTCCACCGGATCGAAGTGCCGGACCTGACGGCGATGGATTTGCCGGAAAACTGGCTGGTCATCCCCTCCGGCGAACTGGGCGGATACGCTGTGGCACGGCTGACCGAGCTATACCTGGGACGAACAAGCACACCGCATTTCTGCGACAACGGTGACCCCGGCGCGAGCGACCGCCACAAGCGGACACCGGGGGTGCATTCGAGGGCGAATAAAGTAAAGATATAATCCGGAGCGGCATCTCGAAACCGCCTACTCTCCTTCCGGGGCGCGACGACGTTGTCACGGGAACCCTCCTGCTGCGCTACTCGCCCGCCGCTCACGCAGGAACTTTCCCGCCGCGCTCCGCTTGGCGACCTCAATCAGAATCAAAGCCCAGCGGCGGGAAGCGAATGCATTCGCTTCCCGCCGCCCCCTAATAGCCAACAAACCCAAAACACAAAAAGAAAAAGGGAACGGCGCGCCCGATAAATACTTGGAGGCACCGCACCTGGAAGCCGAAGGCGCGGTTGTTCGCGTTGCCGGGATTGAGCCACGTCGAGTTGAAATTCAGGTACTGGCCGTAGGTGCCGCTGAACGAACCCGACCAGACAGACCCCTCGTTGCCGACGTTCCTCAGCTCGCCCTCATAGCCCGCACGGCCATAGTCGCGGTAGCCCGGGGCACGCGTAAATCTTGAGCGGCCGCTCGGAAGGCAGTCCGCGGGAAGTCGCCCAACGCACGGACTGTCATTTCCTTACCTCATCCCGGAGGGGGCAAGGGGGCCGCTGAATTTATCGTTCGCCCTGCCCGTAACCCGGCAAAAGGCCACAGGCACTCCGGAAACAAGGCACGCCGTTCCTATCGTCAGAAAATATCAATACCCCAGATCCTCATTGACCAGCACCACCCGGATTCGCTCCTTCGGATAGCACCTCTCCATCACCAGCCACGTATTGCAGATCCGGTCCGGACTGGCGCAGTCGTGGCACCGCGACGTGATCTGGCAGGGCGTTTTGAAATGCTCGTGCGCGCGTGCGTTCAGCGGCGCCGCTACCGTCTTGATGCGCCGCATCGCCTCCTCCAGATCCTTGACCAGCTTGTTACGGCCGATCGTCAGGATCACCCGCCGCGGCCCGAAACTGACCCCGCCGATCCGGTTGCCCACCATGTCGAGCCACACCAGCGTCCCGTTCTCCGTCACCGCATTCACACCCGTCAGAAACAAGTCGGTCATCAGCGCCTGCCGCCGCCGTTCGAGGTTCTCCTCCCGCGGTTTCGACCGGTCGAAGCCGTCAATGAACTCCCAACGCGGATCGGAGCGCAACATATCCAAGGCCCCCGTGGCCCGCAGCGTGCGCGAATCGGCATAACCCACCGACCTCGGGGCCATCTCTTCCACCGCACGCCGGATCCTGTCGCGGGCATCCGCCGCCGTGGCCGCCACCTCGGCCGCAAAACCGTGCTTCTCCAATACGCGGGCCAGGTCGTCCAGCCGCCGCTGCCAATAATCGAATGTGTGGTCTGCCATAAAGGTGAAAATTAAAAGCGGCACGCCGGGAGCGGCTGCCGCTTACAAACATACGAAAAAACAGGAAACTAACGATCGTACCTCTTCTCCCCCGCCTCCGCCGCCCGGCGATTTGCTGTCTCTTCCTCCAACTGCGCCGCATACTTGCGCAGCATCCGTTGGTGGCGCTCGCTCGGCACGAAACCCTCCATATCCGCCCGCGGTCGCTCTCTGAGCCGCACGCCCCCCTCCGCGATGATCGCCACCGCCGCCGCAAACTTCGCCCCGTCGCCCCGTATCGCATCCAGGCAAGGGCTCAGCTCCGGCCGCTCGAACGCCACCTGCGCCTGCAACCCCCGCCAATAACTGTTCAGATTACGGATATTCACCCCCGGCAGCCGCGACAGAGACTCCGTCTCCGCAAACGACCGCGGCGCGCGCCCCGCCAAAGTCTCCCCGTACGC
>JAJBVQ010000190.1 GCA_020859745.1 Rikenellaceae bacterium | reverse complement strand
TTTCTGTACCCTATCGTACGGAACCGTTCTCTTTGTGAACAAAGAGAAACCGAAAAGACTTTCGAGGATGCAACAAGTATCCTCGAAAGTCTTTTTGGTTACATACATATATAGAAAAGCAACCTGTTCTCCGGCGCATCGAGGGGACGTCCGACCGTGTAAAAATCCCAAAGCCAACGGGACGGTCCAACTATAAAACCTCGACTCCGCCGCCGCCCTCGTTCGAGCCGTCCCAGTCGGTATCGACATCGACCGAAAAATCGATACCGCCCGGAAAATCGTCGTCCTTGAAACGCGTCGTGAGTTCGAGCAACTGGTTGCGCTCGATCCGCAAGGTATCCGTCACCAGCCGGTCGTAAACGGGAACCGTCGGATCCCCGGCATAAAGTTTCAGTCGCCACGACGTCCTGTCCCCCGGCAGGGTGGGAAAAGTCCCCAGCGTCAACGTGACGGCGTCGCGCGAAATCCAGTCCGCCTCCGCATCCCGCTTAGCCACCGTACACGGCATGTCAGGCTCCCCGGCCAGCGGCATCCGTTCCCCGACCCCGTCAAGCGAAACCTCGACAGCAGTGATCAGCGTCGGGAGCTGCTCAAAGCGGAAACGCGTCACGCCGTGTATGCGCTGCAAAACGGTTTCGAACTTATTGCTGCGGGGACAAGTCACCTCGAACGGGAGATCGGTGCGGAAAGAGTCGTCGTCCTTGCCATCTTTCTGATAAACGACGTAACAGCTCTCCGGCGTATCCGGACTCCCGTCCATCACGCCTGCGGCGACATTCGCCGTGAAAACCAGCCGGTACGACCCGAAAGGCAGCGGATCGTGGCGGTAAACGTACGTATCACCGCCCGCAGACTGCACGTCGTCCAAATCGCCCTGCTCCATCAGCCGTCCATCGGCATAGAGCATGTAATGCAGCGAATGGATGCGCGCGGCAAAATTCTCCTCCAGATCCTCCGGCGCGTAGGGCGACCGGGTTCGGAACTTCTCGACCCGGAGTGCGACCGTCACGCCGCCGCCTTCGGGCGGACAAGCGTCGAGATCCTCCTTGACACACGATACGGCGCCCAACAGGCAGAAGAGCGCTAACGAAATATATGATAAACTTTTCATGGCTTCGGGTATTTAATTATTTGGCGCATTCCATTCAAAAAAAGGATCGAAAATCCGCGCCGCATTTTCCGGATCGCCCTTCTCGTCGGTCGCCTCCTCGATACCGACCGTCGGATTCGACGAAGGTTTAAAGACCGTATCGTTCGTTTGGAACACGATGCCCGTTATCTTGCTTGCGGCAAGCGTCCGGGAGAATGTGCTGTCGGTTCGATAATCCAAACCGTTATCTTGACCCGTAATGTAGATATCCGAAATTTCGAACGGCAGTTCCTCCTGCGCCGGGTCGATGAAAAGAAAGGGGGAAAAGACCGTCGAATTGACCTGGCACAACTGGTAGGAGGACCCGCCGTCCGCGAGGTGGAAAGTCCCCATCGTGGACATGCACCACGGCAGTTCGTAGAGGCCCGATTCGGAGTAATACATCCCCCCGAGCGCATCGATCCCCTCGGCAAAAGGCTGTTCGGCCTTAAAAATTCCGTGGAAAGTATGCGCCGTGACTAGGAACGTGTATTTATGTTTCGGAGAGGGTTTATCCTTCAGCAGGATGCGGAACTTTCCCACGCGGCGCTCAGCTTGCAGCGCCACCGTACTCATACCCGACCCGTGCAGGTCGCCGCTCTTGGGCACTGTGAAATCGGCCACGGCGACGAAAATCTCGCGCGAAAGGAATCTATTGCCGGCATATTGATCCTCCGTCAAAATCGTGTAGGTTAACAAGGGCGGTGTCCTCAGCGAGGGGTCTTTATCGTCGGCCACCACCGTGCCGGGCGTCAACGCTCCATTCCACTGGGCGGCCATAGGGTTGATAACCGCCACGATACGGTAATCGCCGGGCCTCATTTCGAAGCCGAAGGAGCACGGCGACATATTGCCCGTAATCCACACTTGGGACCACGGCCCGAAATCGGCATCCAGCAGTATGGTCTGGGTGCCGTCCACGACCCACCGGCTATCGATCTTTCTCAGGATCAACGCCTTGCATTGATTCCACAGCCTACTCACGTAGGCCGTCGACCGCGTCATCGGCTCCACCGATGTATACGTGTCGATAGGCGCCTCCATCCGGAAGCGGACGGCCACCGGCGGTTGCGGGTGCACGACGGGCTTTTCTTTCGAACATCCGACCGCCAAAAAAAGCGTCAAAGCGCTTATCACAAAGTAATTCTTCATAACCGTTCGTTTTTGCTTTTTATAACCAGTCGAACTCCGTCACGATACTTCCGCCGACCGCCACGTCGATGATCCGGTCGCAGCGCAGCCCGGCCTTGTTGACCGTGAAGCAATCCCCAGCGACCGGAAGCCCCGTCTGCGAACCTGCCGGCGGCAAGGCGAGCGACATCCGCTGCTGTTCGTAACACGATTCGGAATGGTCGCCCGCATGGTCGTTGCCGCAGATCGGCGTCGTATCGTAATAGGTGAAAGTAAGATTGACACGAAGCCTCGAATCCGACGGCAGCACATAGGCACCTTCCATGCGCAGGCTGCCGCGCAGGGATGCGTCGTAAACTTCGAGCCCCTTGTCGGCCTGCGGAAGCGAAACCTTATAATTCTCCATGGCGGGCAGGATGCGCTGCTTCAGCGGCTCGGCGGCATACGCGGCGGGGATCAGCACCCCGTTTTCATCGAAGCGCAGCGACACGGTGGGATCGAAGTATTCGATCTCGATCTCCGCGACCCGGTCGATCACCGACTCCACGTCGGTCGAAATCACGCTCTCCGGCTGCGACACCGAGCCGCCGGTGCGGAAGAAATCGAACAGCACCTGTCCCGCGATGCGCGTGAGTTTCAGCCGGACGGTTCCGTCTTTCTGCATCGCCGCCCCGCTCAGGTCGGTAAAACCGCAATAGCCGTCCGGCCCGACACTGCCCGAAGCGCTCGTCAGCCGCAGGGCGTCCCAGGTCGCACCCGGCGCATAAGGGGCGCCGTCCGCCGTCCGCAGCGTGAGCCAGGCTCCGCCGGCGGGCTGGGCGATCATCAGGAAACGGTAATCGCTGGCCGCGATCTCGGAGAGCGGCCACTGGAACGTTTGGCCGTCCGCGACCGGTCCGTAACTGCGGACATAGATATATTCGTCTTGCGTTCCGGCGTTTCGCCGGAAGAGGTAGAGCGGGGTTTCCAGCCCCTCCGGAGGAAGCGCCTCGGCAAGCCGCACCTCCACGGTGCCGGTTTTTTTGCAGGGGACACACTCATCCTGCCGGTCGGTGGTGCAGGCCGTGCCGAGCAGCAGGATCAACGCTCCGTAAATCCTATATAGATAATTTCGTTTCATCTCCGTAATTTTTTATTCCCAAATACCCGAATCGCCCTCCTGTTCCCGGTCGATCGGCGTGACGTCGATCTCGACGCCGATCACGGGATATCCCGAAGTGATCCAGAGCGTTACGTCAAGCCGTTTGTTGCGTTCGGCCTTTCCCGTCAGCCGCAGTTGAGCCGGACGGAGCGCGGCTCCCGCCACGGGAACGACCGAAATATCGAGTTCGATCTCCTCCCCGCCGGCCGGCGGGATGACCAGAGGCCCTTCGAGCCTCACGAACCCCTGCTCGTTGAGCTCCTCGTAATCCGAAGCGGCGAGTATAGCCGTCACCGAAGCCTTGCCCTCGCTTCCGCCCGGACGTACCCGCAGGCCCGCATTCCGGGCCGTCAATTCGATCCGGTCGATCTCGTCCAGCACGGTGTGCGGGAGCGTGTAAGGCACCTCGACATATCCCGTTCCGTCAGGGTAACCCCTTTTGAGGGTGATCCCTATCCGGCTGACAACGCGTGTCAGCCGGGCCGAAACGGTCGCATCCTTGCCGGTAATCGTATAGACGGCTTCGGCGTCCGAAGCGGGAGATTGGAGGAATAGTTCGTCGGCCGGAAGATACGAGCCCGGTGCGGCGGGGTCTTCCCGCAACGCAAAAGCGGTTTGTTCCCACGTCGTCTGCCGCGTCAGCGGCGACGGCTGCAAGGCGAGATTCTCCCCGGCCCCGCTGACGAACAGAAACTTGTAGAGTCCGGCAGGCATACGCACCGACAGGGTTCCGTCGGGTGTCCACCCGTCCCGATAGAGGGTATCGAACAGGAAGGCTTCGCCCTGCCGGCGAAACGCGTAGACCGACACGTCCTGCGTCCCTTCCCGTTGCATGGTGACATGCGTCCCGGACGAACCGGGAGCGACGACGGTCTCCTGCGCCGACTCCGAACAGGCCGTGACGGCGAGGGCAGCCATAGCGATGGCTGCTAAACATATGGTTTTCATGATTGGCCGGTTTTAAGCGTTCGTCGGTGTGTCAATCTCTTCGTCCACGAAGTTCGAGCCGTCCCATGCGGTATCGACCTCCGCCTCGAGCCGTATGCCTTTGGCAAAGAGATCGGCGCCCAGCACATAGATGCGGATCAGCGTAGCCTTGTTTCGCTCGACGGGGATCTTGTCCGCCAACGCGATGGTGCGCGTGGATCCCTCGCCCGATGTAAGCAGCATCGAGAATCCGGTCGTGGCGGTATTGTCCGCGTTGGGAATCAGGTAGGTGCCTTTCAGGTGCGCCGAACCGGAAATGATGTCGGCGGGCAGCACGTTTTCGAAGTCGTATCCCTCCCTGCCGACCGCCGTGGAAAGTCCCGTGCCCATGGTCATCACATCGGCCGGGACGGCGATCGTATGTTCGGCGTCGAACGTTCCGGCCGCCTTTTCACCCGAAAGCCCGAGCCGGCTGTTGGCGCCGGCGAACGACAATTTGACGGTCGCCAGTTTCTCCGGGCCGAACACGTCAACGCCCGCTTTCTCCACGTAGTCGCCCGTGGCAGCGTCTTTGTCCGCCCGGATGAAGAGCAGATCGACGCGCGACACGGCACGGCGCAGCTTTGCGCTCACCGTCTGTTTAGGCCCATCGGGCGATACGGAATAGGAGGGAACCTCGTCGAGCGGCCGGTTAAGCATGAAGACCGCCGGGAAGCTCTCCCGGGTATGCGTTACGTAAAGCTCGTCGTTAAGTGCTGCGCTTACCAATAAGGGCCACGAATAATTGCCCGGGGCCACGAGGCCGTAAGAGGGCAGGAATTTGTAATCTCCCGAGGGCAGTTGTACCGTTCCGGAGAATTTTCCGTCGGCGTAATTCAGGCCGCCGAGCGGCACATCCTGTAAATAGGTGTAATCCGACCCGTTCTTCCGGAAGGCGAGAATCCGGAACCCGTCGGCTGTGTAGACCGGGCCGCGCGCCCGTTGCGGAACGGCGAGGTCGAACCGGACCTCCCCCCTGGCCATGGGGCCGGGATCCGTTTTTTCCCTTCCGCCGGAACAAGATGCCGTCCCGGCGGCGAAAACCGCCAAGACGAACAAATGATAAATTGTTTTCATAGTTTTTTAAATAAGAATAAGGATGATTTTATAAATATATTGGATAGATTTTTTATAATAAGTAAAAGTGTTTACCTGTCGCATTTCAGATCGTCGAAATGGGACAGGTTGTAAGCGGCCTCCGCGGAACCGTTCTTCGCGGCCAGCGCGAAGCAGTCTTGCGCCTTATCCCGGTCGCCCTCGGCCAGATACAGCACGCCCATGTTGTTGAGCAGCCGGGGGTCGTCCGCACACCGGTTCAGGCAGCGCCGCGCCATCTGCGTATCGCCCCGCCGCAGGGCGACCGTCGCCAGGTTGTTGCACGCATTGGGATCGTCGGGATAATATTTCATCGCCACGGCGCAGACATAAGCCCGCTCGGGGGAGTTCTCGGGATAGGATTCGGCCAGCCGGCACATCTCGGCCAGGCTCAGCCACTCGGGGCGGGATTCGATCAACCGGCGGCTCTGTTCCAGAGTAAAGGCTGAGGGCATATATCCCACCCGGTAGTCTACGCGGCGCAACTGCGGATAGATGTCGTGCAGTAATTGCAGGTAGGTCTTCCCGTTGTCGATCTTCCGGATAGCGGCGTCGCGGGCGTCCGGATCAGACACCGTTTCGATCACGGCCAGCACCTCGTCCCGCGTGGAGAGGTCGGACGCAGCGACCCAGTGGCGCAGGCTGTCCCAGTCCTCGGGTACGGTCGCCGTGGTGAAATCCGATTCGGGAATGGAGAAACGCTCGTGCAGGTATCGGCGGATCGAACCCACGCGGTCGGCGGAAAGCCTCGTGTTGAAGGCATACGTACCCTCCGGAGAGGCGTATCCTTTCAGGTAGAGGTTCTCGACCGTTATGCTGTCGTTATCTTTCAAACGGGCCGTGAGGCTGTCGATGCGTTGCAGCTCGCGGCGGTTGTCGGCGAAGCTGCGGAGCAGCACCGAACGGCCCTGCGGGAAATGCACGACTACGGTGATCTGTTCGCTGCGCCGTTTGACCGGTTCGTCCGCAGGGACGAGGAACGTCAGGCGCGGCTGCACGGGCACCGCCACACGGGCCAGAACCAACGGCGAAAAGCCCGTGGCATGGCCCGCGCAGCCCCTCAACTCGCGGTCAAGCACCAGATTTCCCCCGGCCATCCACGGCTCATAGGGGACATCGCCCATGTAAACGAAGTTCACTTCCGACGCTTGTTTCCGGTTGCGCAGGATGATGTTCTCCAGGGTGCCTGCGGGAAGCGCCGGGGTGCCGTATATCCGTTCGCGGCGCAGGTCGGCCTTCCGGCGGATGCGTCCCGTGAAAACGACGGGAGCGAGAGTCATCCGGTTCTTACCGTCGGTGACGACCGGCGTCAGGATCAGTTGCTCGTTGGCCGAAAGAACCGTACCGCCCGTGCCGAGCGACAGTTCTACATGCAGGCGGTCGCCATCCCTGTAAACCGGAGGGTTCACTGC
>JAJBVQ010000131.1 GCA_020859745.1 Rikenellaceae bacterium | reverse complement strand
TTTCGGCGGGAATAATGCGGGGGGGCGCAACAACCGCGGCGGGAATAACCGCGGGCCGAAACCCGTCGTGCGGCAGGAGGTGAGCGAAGAGGATGTGCAGAAGCAGATCAAGGAGACTTTGGCAAGGCTCACTACCAAAGGCAAAGGAAGCAAGAGCGCCAAATACAGGCGCGATAAGCGCGAGGCGATACACGGGCGTATGGCCGAGGAACTGGAGATGCAGGAGCGCGAGAAATCGACCCTGAAGGTGACGGAGTTCGTGACCGTCAGCGAGCTGGCGACCATGATGGACGTGCCGGTGACGGAGGTTATTACGGCTTGTATGAACCTGGGGCTGATGGTGTCGATCAACCAGCGGCTCGATGCCGAGGCTCTGGTGATCGTGGCCGAGGAGTTCGGCTATAAGGTCGAGTTCGTGGCGGTGGACATTCAGGAGGCTATCGTGGAAGAGGAGGACAAACCGGAGGACTTGAAGCCGCGGCCGCCGATCGTGACCGTCATGGGGCACGTCGACCACGGGAAGACCTCGCTGCTCGACTATATCCGCAAGACCAATGTGATCGAAGGCGAAGCGGGGGGGATTACGCAACATATCGGGGCGTATAGCGTGAAGATGGAGGACGGGCGGCGGATCACCTTCCTCGATACGCCGGGCCACGAGGCGTTTACCGCCATGCGTGCCCGCGGTGCGAAGGTGACGGACGTGGCGATCATCATCATCGCGGCGGACGACAATGTGATGCCGCAGACCATCGAGGCGATCAATCACGCTACGGCGGCGGGGGTTCCTATTGTGTTTGCTATCAATAAGATCGACAAGCCGGGGGCAAATCCGGAGAAGATCAAGGAAACCTTGGCCAACATGAACTACCTGGTCGAAGAGTGGGGCGGGAAATACCAGTCCCAGGACATCGCGGCCAAGAAGGGGGTCAATGTGGACAAGCTGTTGGAAAAGGTGTTGCTGGAGGCGGAGATCCTCGACCTGAAGGCCAACCCGGCGCGCCGGGCGGTGGGTACCGTGGTCGAATCGTCGCTGGACAAGGGACGCGGGTATGTGACCACTGTGCTGGTGAGCGCGGGGACTTTGCGCGTGGGCGACGTGATGCTGTCGGGGACTTACTCGGGCAGGGTCAAGGCCATGTTCAACGAGCGGGGCAAGAAAGTGGACGAGGCGGGGCCGTCGACGCCGGTGCTGGTGCTGGGGCTGAACGGCGCGCCGCAGGCGGGCGACAACTTCAACGTGATGGAGGACGACAAGTCCGCCCGCGAGATCGCCAACAAGCGCGAACAGCTGCAACGTATGCAGGGCTTGCGGACGCAGAAGCATATCACGCTGGACGAGATCGGGCGCCGTATTGCGGTGGGCAACTTCAAGGAGCTGAATGTGATCATCAAGGGGGACGTGGACGGCTCGATCGAGGCCCTGACCGACTCGTTGGTGAAACTCTCTACCGAAGAGGTGCAGGTGAATGTTATTCACAAGGCCGTGGGGCCGATCTCGGAGAGCGATATTCTCTTGGCTGCGGCTTCCAACGCGGTGATTATCGGGTTCCAGGTGCGTCCTTCCTCATCGGCGCGCAAGCTGGCCGAGAAGGAGGAGATCGAGATCCGGCTGTACTCCATCATCTACGACGCGATCAACGATATCAAGGACGCCATCGAAGGGATGCTGGCGCCGGAGACCAAGGAGGAGATCGTTTGCTCGGTGGAGGTTATGGAGGTCTTCAAGATCACCAAGGTCGGGACGGTGGCCGGGTGTCTGGTGCGCGAAGGGAAGATCACGAGGAATACCCAGGTGCGGGTCATCCGCGACGGGATCGTGGTCTACACCGGCAAGCTCGGCTCGCTCAAGCGTTTCAAGGACGACGTCAAGGAGGTCGGTACCAATATGGAGTGCGGCCTGAATATCGAGAACTACAACGACATCAAGGTCGGGGACATTATCGAAGGGTACGAGCAGGTGGAAGTGGCGAGGAAACTCGCGTAGTCCTGTTTTTTCGGACGTATATGCGGCGGGGCGCTCAATGAGCGCCCCGCCGCTTTTTTATTGTTACCTGCCGGAACGGTGCGAAAGGAATTTAGGGTAACGGACCGGCCGCCGCAGGATTGAAAGCAGCTCGCCCGTGGGACAGAGCAGGCGGCACCACGGCCGTTGGAAAAAGAGCGACGCCACGAGGCTCAGTCCCGCAAGGATCAATGCCGAGGCCGAAGCCGAGCGGATCAGGAAAGCGGTGAAAGGTTCGATGTCCGCCATCTCGAAATGCGGCAGCGTCAGCAGCAAAATGACCGCCGCGGCTAAGATTCCCTGCCGTACCCAGCGCGCGATATGCAAAACCGGCTTCGGAATGGCCCGTTTGCCCGGCCACAGCCTGCCCGCCAGCTCCTGCGCGGCCCCGAACGGGCAAAGGTAAGTGCAGTAGAACGCCTTGTTGGTCAGCAAGGGGAGCAGTAACGCCAGCAGCACGACGATGAAGATCCCGAAGCGCACCAATGGCGAGGTGCCGAAGATCAGCCACTTGTAGAGCAAGGCGAGCGACACGAAAGCGCCCTGCCAGATGCCCAGCACCACGACCGAAAGCAACAGCAGCGGAATGCGTATCTGCCGCGTGGACTGCGGTGAGATGAAGCAGGCCAGAGACATGACCGCGACGAACAGGATGGCGAACTCCCCTAAATAGTTGGTGACGAACCTGTTCCATGACAGCGGGGCCGGTTTTCGGTCGAGCAGGGCCGCCAGCGTGTTGTTCACGTTCGAAACGACGGCCCGGGAGGTGTAAGTGGCTCCCGACGAAGCGTCGATCTGTTGCAGCGGGTCGTAGAGGTGCCGCCCGTTCCAGCGCTCCAGGAAACGCTCCTCCTCCAGCCGCCGCAGGAAACGCGGCGTTTCGCTGTTCTCCAGCAGGCGCACCCCCCGGATAATCATCCCGTCGTCGAGGAAGACCGCCACCGGAACGCTGCCGCCGAACCCCCGCCCGGAGTTGGTCTCCCGGTTGCCGACGATCACGTATCCGTCCGGGTCGGCGTTCGCCGCTTCGAACCGCACCTCGTATAATACCGAATCCTCGGTGGACAAGGTCACCGGGCTTTTGAAAAAGTCGCCGGCCATAGCCGGGTCGAACGGTGTCGGCGCATCGGCGGTCACCGGTTCCGCGCTGTGCCCGAAAAGCATCCCCCTGTTGAGGCTCAGGGCGTAAAGCACCAGCATCAGGAGCAGGATCTTCGGGATTTTATTGACGAAATTGCGGGAAAACGCGTGCATATCCATGCCAAAGGGGGTAATTACTGACAAATATACGAAAAATCCCGGCGGAATACGGGATTCCGGTAGGCGGGGCCGATTCGTCGGGGAAGTATGGAATAAAGTTTGTAATTTCGCATAACGAAAAATATCCCAGACCATGAATAACAGACCTGTCAGAGTCCGTTTCGCCCCCAGTCCCACGGGGCCTTTGCATATGGGCGGCGTGCGTACCGCATTGTACAACTACCTGTTCGCCCGGCAGCACGGGGGGGCGTTCCTGCTCCGGATCGAGGATACCGACTCGAACCGGTTTGTGCCGGGTGCCGAGGAGTATATCATCGAGTCGCTGAAGTGGTGCGGCATCGAGGTCGACGAGGGGGTCGGCGTAGGCGGCCCGCACGCGCCGTACCGGCAGAGCGAGCGGCGGGAGATCTACCTCAAATATGCCGAACAACTGGTACAAGACGGGTGGGCTTATTATGCTTTCGACACACCGGAGGAACTGGATGCGATCCGCAAGGAGTACGAGTCGCGGGGCGAGACCTTCGCCTACAACTATGCCGTTCGCGGTAAGCTGGCCACGTCGCTGGCGCTGCCCGCGGACGAGGTGGAGGCGCGTATGGCGCGGGGCGACCAGTGGACGATCCGGTTCCGGATGCCGGAGAACGAGCAGATCGAGATGGACGATATTATCCGCGGCCACGTAACGGTGAACAGCTCGACGCTGGACGACAAGGTGCTTTATAAATCGGCCGACCGGTTGCCTACCTACCATCTGGCCAATATCGTGGACGATTACCTGATGGAGATCACGCACGTGATCCGCGGCGAAGAGTGGTTGCCTTCGCTGCCGCTGCATGTGATGCTCTACCGGGCGTTCGGCTGGACGGACAAGATGCCGCAGTTCGCGCACCTGCCGTTGCTGCTGAAACCGACGGGGGGCGGGAAACTGAGCAAGAGGGACGGGGATAAGCTGGGCTTCCCAGTCTTCCCCTTGCAGTGGAAGCCGCAGGATGGCGGCGACGGGGCGCGGGGTTACCGCGAGGACGGTTATTTCCCGGAGGCGTTTGTGAACTTGCTGGCCCTGCTGGGCTGGAATCCGGGGAACGACCATTCGGAGATACTCTCCATGCAGGAGATGGTCGAACTGTTCTCGCTGGAGAAGGTGAGCAAGTCGGGAGCGCGGTTCGACCCGGAGAAGGCGAAGTGGTTCAACGCGCAGTATCTGCACCGCAAGCCGGATGCGGAACTGGCGGCCCTGTTTTTGCCAGTACTCGCCGGGCATGGCTATGGTCAAGTGCCGGTGGCGACCGTGGAGCGGATTATGGGGCTGGTGAAAGAGCGGGCGACGTTCATCACGGATTTGTGGGATTTGTCTCGCTATTTCTTCGAAGCCCCGCTCTCGTACGATCCGAAAACGGTGGCGAAATTCTGGAAGGACGACAATCCGGAGCACTTGCAGAACCTACGCCGCCAGCTGGAGGTGGTCGAGGAGTTCATGGCGCCGAAGCTGGAGGCCCGGGCGCACGAGTGGATCGAAAAGGAGGGGTTGCCGATGGGCAAAATCATGAATACGCTGCGGCTGGCGCTGGTGGGGGGCAGTACGGGGGCTAACCTGTTCGACATAGCGGAGATCATCGGGCGCGAGGAGTTCCTGCGCCGCATCGAGCGGGCGCACGAGATTCTCGGTTAAGGCCGTTTCCCGGTGTTAAAGTGACAGGCGCCGTTTCCGGAAAACCGGAAACGGCGCCTGGTTTTTGACAGGGATCGCCGGGGTCAGCTTTTGAGCAGCCGCGAAGGGGTCGTATTTTTATACCGTTTGTTGATGTCGTCGATCATCGACTGCACGTCGTCGGGCGTCACCAGCCCCTCGTGGAGCATTTGGGCCACCGTCGCCTTTTCGTTGCTGATCAGCATGCGGATCGTCTTCTGGGTGATCGCCAGCCGGTAGGAACTTGGGTAGTGTTCTGCGATCATATCCATGATCGCCTGACTCTCCTCGATATTCTTGTGCACTTCGCCGCGCAGAATCTCCAGTTTCCGGAGGTCTTCCGGGCTGAACGAGCCGGAGGATTCCAACTCGTCCAGTAGGGTGATCGAGGTGCGTTGGGCGTGGATCAGGCCGCGCGCCACGTCGTACACGGCCACGAATGTGGTGGAGTGGTGGCGGTCCACCCAGCGGTAGAGCACTTCGCGCGAGCGTTTTTTGCCACGCAGGTAGAGCGGGAGTTTCGGCAGTTCCAGCAATTTGGCCCGCTCGCTCAGCGCGCGTTGGCCGTCCACGTCGTACAGCTCCTCGACGGCTGTGAGCAGCCGCCTCAGCGAGTCGGACGAGACGATCCCTTTCTCGTACAGCTGCCAGTAGCGCGTCCGCTCCTTGTCGAGTATCCTCAGCCGGATGTCCGCCATCAGATCCTGCGTTTGGACGGGGCCGGTCGGCGCCGGTTCCGGCACGGGCAGGAAACCGGCCACTTTGCTCCAGTCCGCCGCTTTCAGTGCCTCGTTTTCTTGGAGTTCGCGGTAGTATTTTTCGGTGTTATCGCACAGTTGCTTGTGGATCGTGTAGTTGAGGAAGGTCTTGGCCGACGATACGCGGGTCAGCCCCAGCTTGCGCAGCAGCCAGCCGATGGTCGTGGCGTTGACCGTCAGGGTCAGGGTCACGATCCCCGCCGTGAGGAACAGCACCTGCCTCCGCACCGGTTCAGGAATGGGCAGGGTGTAGGATACCATCAGCGCCAGCGTCAATCCCAGCGCCCCGCGAAGCCCTCCCCAGCAGAGGATCACCGCCTCGCGTTTGGAAAGCCCGTAACCGGAACGTTTCATAACCGGGTAGAAGATGGCGATCATCAGCATCCGCACCACGTTGATGCCGATATAGACCAGGATAAGCACCACGAAATCCATCAGTGTGGCGTGCACCTGCAAGGCGATCACCACGCCCACCAGGATGAAGATCAGCGTATTGGCCATATAGGTGGCCAGTTCCCAGAACTCCTGCATGAAGCGGTTGACGTCCGGCGCGATCCTCGGCCGCCCGTAGTAGGCGATCACTAAGCCGTACCCCACCAGCGCGATCACCCCCGATACGTCCATGTAGCTTTGCGCCAGGAAGAAGGTCAGGTAGGCCGAGACCAGTATGGCGCTGTTCTGCATGATCGCGTCGCTCTGGCTGCGGGTGATGAACCAAAGGCAGAGCCAGCCGAAGACCACCCCGAGCAGCACGCCGCCCAGCACCACGTAGACGAAGTCCATCACCGGGGCGTCCATCCCGCCGGAGGCCGTATAGGTGCCGAAAAAGAGTATGAACAGCACGATGCCGGTGCCGTCGTTGAGCATCGATTCGGCATCCACCAGCGTCGAGAACCGTTTGCTGACGCCCAGCTCCTTGAGCAATGCGACCACGGCCACCGGGTCGGTGGCGCTGATCAGGGCGCCGAACATCAGGGCGTGGGTCCACGTCCACTGGGCGTAGTGCGGGGCGAAAAGGTGGATGCCCATCATCAGCAGCCCGGTCAGGAACATGGCGACCACCATTCCCGGCACCGAGAGCAGCGTGGCGTTGGTCAGCGTCTTCCGTAAGATATGCACGTCCAGGGCGTAAGCCGCGTCGAAGATCAGGATCGGCAGGAAGAGGTAGAGGATCAGGTCGGGA
>JAJBVQ010000098.1 GCA_020859745.1 Rikenellaceae bacterium | reverse complement strand
ATATCCATCGCCAGCAACGCGGCGCAGAACCATTGCAGCACCCCCCGCGCATTGCACCCCGCCGCCGTCGCCACCCGGATGCCCCGTTCCCGGCAGTATTCCATGTCGATATGGTCGTAGCCGATGGTCGCCGTGGCGATCATCCGTACCGCGCTTCCCTCCAGCAACGCCGCGTCGCAGCGCGTGCGGGTGCGGACGATCAGCGCGTCCGCGTCCCGCACAGTTTCCGCGTCTATCCGCCCGCCCGGCAGGTACGCCACCTCGGCGTACGGCTCGAACACCCCCCGGATAAAGGGGATCTTGTCGTCTATCACGATTTTCATACCTGCAAACTTAACCATAAATCCGGGCTTTATGGCGCAGATTTTGCAACTTCACCGAAGCGATAAAACACGAAGACTATGAACAGAGACAATACCGTACGGGCGCTGGACGACCGCGAACGCATCTGGGACGTCGCGGTGATCGGCGGCGGGGCCACCGGGCTGGGGGTCGCCGTCGATGCCGCAACGCGGGGATACAGCGTCATTCTTTTCGAACAGGAGGATTTCGCTAAAGGCACGTCGAGCCGCAGCACCAAGCTGGTACACGGCGGGGTGCGCTATCTGGCGCAGGGCGACGTGGGGCTGGTGTTCGAAGCCCTGAAAGAGCGGGGCCTCTTGCAGCAGAACGCACCTCACCTGGTCAAGAACGAAGATTTCATCATCCCCTGCTACCGCTGGTGGGAAAAACCGTTCTACACCGTCGGGCTGACCATTTACGACATGATGGCGGGCCGGCTGGGGCTGGGCAAGTCGCTGCCGAAGAAAAAATCGACCGTGCTGAACATGATCCCCGCCCTCAAACCCGAAGGGTTGAGGGGCGGCGTGCTCTACCACGACGGGCAGTTCGACGACGCGCGGCTGGCCATTAATTTGGCCCAGACGGCGATGGAAGCCGGGGGATTCGTTATGAATTACGCCCAGGTGACCGGCCTGCTGAAAAAAACGGACGGTACTGTGGACGGCGTGCAGGTCAAAGACCGCTTCACCGACACGACCTACTACGTGCGCAGCAAAGCGGTGATCAATGCCACCGGCGTGTTCGTCGACCATATCCTCCTGATGGACAACCCGGAGGACAAGCCCATCGTGCAGCCCAGTCAGGGGATACACGTCGTGCTCGACCGCTCGTTCCTCGGCGGCACGAGCGCCGTTATGATCCCCAAGACGGATGACGGCCGCGTGCTGTTCGCCGTGCCGTGGCACGGCAAGGTCATCGTCGGGACGACCGACACCCTGCGTGAGCATCCCGAATGGGAGCCGCGCCCGCTCGAAGAGGAGGTGAAATTCATCCTCGACACGGCGGGCCGCTACCTCACCCGGCAGCCCCGGCGCAGCGACGTGCTGTCGGTATTCGCCGGCCTGCGTCCGCTGGCCGCGCCGAAAGAGGAGGGTAAGAGCACGAAAGAGATCTCGCGCAGCCACAAGATCATCGTCTCGCCGTCGAAGCTCGTCACCATCACCGGCGGCAAATGGACCACCTACCGCCGGATGGCGGAGGACACCGTGGACAAGGCCATCCGGCTGAACCTGCTGCCGGAGCGCAAGTGCGTGACGGCGCACTATCCGATCCACGGCTACCACAAACCGACCGATTTCGAAGCCCCGCTCTATTTTTACGGCTCGGACGAGCCGAAAGTGCTGGCCGTGGCGGCCGAGCGGCCCGAACTGGATGAAAAGCTCCATCCGGATTACCCCTACACCGGGGCCGAGGTAGTCTGGGCCGTGCACCAGGAGATGGCCTATACGGTCGAGGACGTGCTGGCGCGGCGGTTGAGGATGCTGCTACTGGATGCCCGGGCCGCCATGGCCATGGCCCCGGCGACGGCCCGCCTGATGGCGCAGGAGCTGGGCCGCGACGAACGCTGGCAGGAGGACCAGGTGCAGGAGTTCACCCGCTTGGCGGAAGGGTACCTGCTGAAATAACCGTGCCGCATTCCGGTTTTGCGCCTTGACCGGGCTATGAATTTTGAGCCGCGCCCCCGGGCGGACGCCAAAGGCGTCTGGCGCGGCTCACCGCTGACGCGGGAACTTATATTCCATTGAGCCATGCCTACCGAAATCTCACAGAAATACATCCTGGCGCTCGACCAGGGCACCACCTCGTCGCGGGCCATTATCCTGAACCACGACGGAGCCGTGGTCGCCTCGTCCCAGAAACCGTTCGAACAGCTGTTCCCGCGCCCCGGATGGGTGGAACATGACCCCGGCGAGATCTGGTACACCCAGTCGTCCGTCGCCGCCGAAGTGGTGGCCAAAGCCGACCTCACCGGGCTCGACATCGCCTGCATCGGCATCACCAACCAGCGCGAAACCACCATCGTCTGGGACCGCGACACCTCATTGCCCATCTACAACGCTATCGTCTGGCAGGACCGGCGCACAGCGGACTACTGCGAACAGTTGAAGAGAGAGGGCAGGGCGGAGATGATCCGCGAAAAGACCGGGTTGATCCTCGACGCCTACTTTTCGGCCACCAAGGTCAAATGGATACTGGACAACGTCGAGGGCGCGCGCGAGCGGGCCGGGAAGGGAAAACTCTGTTTCGGCACCGTGGACAGCTGGCTGGTGTGGAAATTCACCCGCGGCCGGGCGCACGTCACCGACGTGAGCAACGCCTCGCGGACGATGCTGTTCAATATCCACACCCTGGAGTGGGACAAGGAGTTGCTGGAACTGTTCGACATTCCGGAGTCGATGCTTCCCGAAGTGCGCAACAGCAGCGAGGTCTATTGCGACACGGCCTCCACGCTCTTCTCGACCAAGATCCCCATTTCGGGCATCGCGGGCGACCAGCAGGCGGCCCTTCTCGGCCAGCTCTGCACCGAGCCGGGCATGGTCAAGACCACCTACGGCACGGGGTGTTTTATGATGACCAATACAGGCGACAAGGCCGTGGTGTCGAAGAACAACCTGCTGACGACCATCGCGTGGCGGATCGGCGACCGGGTGACCTATGCGCTGGAGGGAAGCGTTTTCGTGGGCGGGGCGGTGGTGCAGTGGCTGCGGGACGCCGTGCATGTGGTCACGTCGTCGGCGGAGACCGAGGAGCTGGCCATGTCGGTGCCGGACAACGGGGGAGTCTATTTCGTGCCCGCCCTCACGGGCTTGGGAGCGCCGTATTGGGATCAGTATGCGCGGGGTACCATCGTGGGGATCACGCGGGGCACGACGGCGGCATATCTGGCGCGCGCCGCGTTGGAGGGGATCGCTTACGAAGTGTACGACATTATGGGGGCGATGGCCAGCGACGTGGGGACGCTGGCGCAGGAGATGCGGGTGGACGGCGGTGCAGTGGCGAACAATTTCCTGATGCAGTTCCAGGCGGACATCTGCCGGGGCGATGTGCTGCGGCCGGAGATACTGGAGTCGACGGCGGTGGGGGCGGCGTACCTGGCGGGCCTGGCGGTGGGCTACTGGGAGAATATCGGAGAGCTGCAAAAAATATGGAAACTGGACCGAGCATTCGGCCCTGTTATTCCGGTGGAACAGGCCGATAAACTGTTGCGCGACTGGCACCGCGCCGTGAAACGTGCCGAAGGCTGGGCCAAAGAAGAATAAACCGTTCGGTTATTTTGCATGGTCGTGTGTGGGGTTGCCGCTTTTTTCAAAAAGCGGGCCCGTTGGGCTTCCGGGTCATGACTACTTTTAGCTTCCGCGCCAGCGGTCAGGCCGGGCGCCCGGGAGCGCTTGCAATCAGGACGCTTGCGGCCTTATTGCGGGCCTCCCGTGGGGAGGCGTCCGGCCCGCGCGACCTGGCGGTCGCAGGCGAGCGAGAAAAGGTTCCGCGTCAGCGGCCGGCCCGAACCGACGCCACAGCCGAGTTGCCATTAGGCTCGCCTAAATGGCCGAGGCACAAGGAGGAAGCCGGAACGGCAACCCACCCCAGGCGCAGGGCCGCAATAAATTGTCGCCCCTCCGCTGGCTCCGGCCCCACCCGTTGCGCCAAAAGTGAGGCTCTGATAGATAGCGACAGTGCGGTGCGGGTACATACAAATAACCGAACCATTAATCATTATAAGTATATAATATGACACCATTTGCCGCCGAGATGCTCGGCACCCTGTTGATGATCCTGCTGGGGAACGGCGTAGTGGCCAACGTCGTACTCGACCGTACCAAAGGCCACGGCGGCGGGTGGATCGTCATCACCACCGGGTGGGCCCTCGCCGTGTTCGTCGGTGTCGTCGTCGCCGGACCCTTCAGCGGCGCACACCTCAACCCCGCCGTCACCCTCGGCTTCGCGTTGACCGGTAAATTCACGTGGGCCGCCGTGCCCGGATACGTTGCCGCACAGCTGATCGGCGCCGCCGTCGGGGCCGCACTCGTCTGGATATTCTATTACGCCCACCTGAAGATCACCGACGACACCGCCGCGAAACTCTCCCTTTTCTGCACCTCGCCCGCCATCGCCGACCGGAAACTCAACTTCGCCGGCGAGCTGATCGCCACCTTCGTGCTGATCTTCGCCGTCTTTTACATCACCAACGGCAGCCTGACCGTCGATGCCGACGGCACCACACTGCCCATCGGGCTCGGCTCCGTCGGCGCCCTGCCCGTCGCCTTCATCGTCTGGGTCATCGGCCTCTCGCTCGGCGGCACCACCGGGTACGCCATCAACCCCGCCCGGGATTTCGCCCCGCGCGTGATGCATGCCCTCCTGCCTATGGGGACGAAAGGGAGCAGCGAGTGGGGCTACGCGTGGATACCCGTCGTCGCCCCGCTGTGCGGGTCCGCCATCGCCGCCGCACTCTTTTTGCTGATCTGAACCCGGAAAAATATGTACCTTAGCGGGTACTTATGGAGCAAGATATTTTCACAGCCGCGCAGCGATTAGCGGCACAGGTCACGCAGTGGCGGCGCGAGATACATAGAAACGCCGAACTCTCGTTCGAAGAGCATCAAACATCCGACCTTATCCGCCGCGTGCTGGACGACCACGGCATTTCATATAAACAGATAGCCGGTACGGGCGTGCTCGCCCGCATCGACGGGCGCACCGCCGATCCGCAGCACCCCGTCGTGCTCCGTGCCGACATGGACGCCCTGCCGATCACCGAAACCACCGGCCTGCCGTTCGCCTGCACCGCAGGGGCGATGCACGCCTGCGGGCACGACCTGCACACTTCAGCCTTATTGGGAGCTTTGATCTTGCTGAACGAGCGGCGGGACACCTTCGACGGAACCGTGCTGGGACTGTTCCAGCCCGGCGAGGAGCTGTGGCCGGGCGGAGCTTCAATCATATTGAAAGAAGGGGTGTTCGAGGGCATGGAACCGCGGGCATTCGTCGGCGGCCATGTGTCGCCGGAGCTGAAAGCGGGGCAGATCGGGGTTCGCAGCGGCACCTTCATGGCCTCGACCGACGAGATCCACATCACCGTGCACGGCAAAGGGGGGCACGGCGGCCTGCCGCACCTGGTGAAAGACCCCGTGCTGGCCGCCTCGGCGATGATCGTGGCCATGCAGCAGATCGTCAGCCGCAACAATTACGCCTTCACCCCTTCCGTGCTCTCGTTCGGGCGCGTGATCGCCGACGGGGCGACCAATATCATACCCGACAAGGTCGAGGTCGAGGGGACATTCCGCACGATGGACGAGGAGTGGCGGAGCGAGGCGCACCGGCGCATACGCGAGGTGGCGGAGTATACCGTGGCGGCTTACGGCTGCACGGCAGAGGTCGATTTGTTGGTGGGTTATCCGTGCGTACTGAACGACGAGCGTTTGACCGCCGTGGCCCGCGGGGTCATTGTTGATACATTCGGCAGCGACGCAGCGGTGGAGATACCCCGCAGGATGACGGCCGAGGATTTCGGCTCCTATTCGGTGCGCTATCCGTCGGTATTCTACCGGTGGGGGGTGGAGAGCGAGGCGCCGCTCCACAATGCCGCCTTCGTGGCCGACGAAAGGGCGATCCCGTACGGGGTGGCGATGCTCACGGCTATGGCGCTGAAAATACTGGAGCCGGGAGCCTGAACCGAACATCCATAAAATACAAGAGCGGCACTTTCCTTTGCAGGAAAGCGCCGCTCTTGTCAGTTAATATAGAGGCCGTTACCCTCTGGCAAAGAGTTTTTCGACCGTGCGAACCACATAGTCCGGCTTCGGGTCGAGCGGAAAGACGTTGTGCGGCTTGAGGTACCACAGCTCTTTGTTCCGCTGGAAATGTTGTTCGCCACCGCCCGTGATGTTCAGCATCACGATCTTCTGCGGATCGACCTTCCCCTCCTTCACCGCCCGGATCAGCGAGGCCAGCGCCACCCCCGCCGCCGAATAGATGTCCACCCCTTCCATCTCCTCGAACAGGCGGCGCGCCGCCCGCGCCTCCTCATTCGTCGCCACCAGGATGTCCCCCTCCGTCGCTTTCAGCGCGTCGTAGAGCCCCCCCGCCAGACTGTACGGCGGTTTGCGGTTCGAGAGCACTTTGGCGTCGATAGCCTCCGCGTCCGCCCGCGCCTGATCCGCATCGTAAGCCGGCATCTCGCGGCTGTCCGCCCGCCACGCATCGTACATCGGCACGAACGGGATATTTTGCGAAACCATCAGTTTCATCACCTTGTTTCCGAAGCGGCCGTCCTCGTTGAGGCGTTGGTTGGCCTCCCACGCCGCGATCGCGCCCGTGCCGCTCCCCACCGCCTGGAAATAGTAGTCCGGGATCTGCCCGATCGTGGTCGCCGCCGAAAGCACCGTGGTGCCCATTCCGTCGCGCCGTGCGACATTCTTGGCCCCCCCCTCCGCATAGAACAGCGGCGACTGCAAAGCCAGGTTGCTCAGGTGGATGGCGTCAAAATAATCCCCTCCAACCTGCGGCGCGATCAGCTTGACGCACGGGTCCAGCGGCGCGTCGAACCACAGCGCGCCGATATTCTCCTCCGGCACCGACAGCAGCAGCGGGATCCGGTTGTCCGAGCAGACCTTGGCGAACGCCCGCGCCGTGTTCCCCGCCGAAGCCACCACCAGCACCCGCTTTTCGTCGTCGG
>JAJBVQ010000233.1 GCA_020859745.1 Rikenellaceae bacterium | reverse complement strand
CGTTCCTCGAAATTGGCCTCGCCCAGCGACGAGACGCGCCGGATGGTCTGCATTATATCCGTCCCCGCATGGGTAACGTCGGGCTTGGTCTTCCGAAATCCCAGCAATGCTTTCCCGATGCAGCTGAACTCGAAGTTGTAGTATCCTTTATCGTCGAACGAGATGAAAAATTCCACCGCCGAATCCGTCCACACCGGCCCGTTATCCTCCGTCACAACGGCTGCGGTGCACTCCTCGTCCACGCGGAAGGTGAGGAACAGATGGGTGCCGTTATGCGCCGCCGTGAATGTCGCCTTAGGCGCGTACGGATACTCCGCCGCCCAGTTGTTGCAGGCGATCGGCTGCGCGGCAATGCCCGTGAGTGCGCCGCATTCCGGACAGCCTTCGATTTCAGGGATCCTAAGCATAGCGTTCGAGTTCTTCTTTGACGATGCGCTGCATGTCGGCGTATTGCGCCTCCATGCTCTGCAACAGTTTGTATTGCGCGCGGGTGCGCACGAGGTTGTGCTCCGGCGATTTCACTTTGTAGTAGTTATCCCCGTCGATATAATCCATCAGGAAACGCAGCACCTGCTCGTAGGTGATGTATTTCGCCGAAAAGGCGAGGTACTCGGCCTCTTTGGGAGTGAGGAAGGCATGGGTTTCCGAAAGGTACCCCTGGGTATAAGCCTTGAAGATGCCGAGGTCCATCGAAACGTTCCCGAGGTTCGGGTCGTCCTCCAGCCCGGTGTTGGTGTACGACCGCATGGCGTCGCCATAGTCGTTGAGGCAGGTGGCGGAAAGTACCGTGTCCAGGTCGATCACGCACAGCACGTTCCCCTGCTTGTCGAACAGGATGTTGTTGATCTTCGTATCGTTATGGGTCACGCGGGTGGGAATGGCGCCCTCCTCGACCAAAGCCCAGAATCGGAGCATCTCCTCCCTCCGCTCTTCGATCCACTTGATCTCTTCGGCTACCTCTTTGGCGCGGCCCACGGGATCCTTGGCGAGGGTTTCGTCCCACTGTTTGAAGCGGTAGCGGATGTTGTGGAAGCCCGGCAAAATATCGGTCAGCGGCTCCTTGAAATCGGCCAGCATGGCCTGGAACATGCCGATCCCTTTGCCGCCCTGGTAAGCGAGCTCGGGGGTGTCGGCTTTCTGGTAGGCGATGGTGTCGTCGATGAATTCGCAGACGGCCCAGTATTCGCCTTCGTCGTCTTTGTAATAGAGTTTGCCGTCCTTGGCGGGGGTTACGGTGAGGGCCTCGCGTCGGGGATCGCCGCCGCGGGCGATGATCTTGTTTTTCAGGTGGTTGGTCACGCGCACGATGTTATCCATCATGGCGGGGATGTTGGTAAAGATGTTCCGGTTCTTCCGTTGCAGGATGTAGTTCGGGCTCGACGGTAGAGCGGTTTCGATAATGAAGGTGTCGTTAATGAAGCCTTCGCCAAGCGGGCGCACGACGTTTATTTCGCCGTCGATCTGGAATTTGCCGGCGATGGCGCGTAATGTCTGGTTCATGCGGTTCGGGTTAGTTTAGGGTTTCTGCCCCGGCCTTTCGGGGCCGGTTCGGTGCATAAAGATAGTCGTTTTTTCCGAATTTCCGGTTTGCGCGGGCTGTTGCCTGTCCGGCTTTATTCCCAGAGTTTTTGCAGTCGGTCTATGGTCAGGTCGTTAAAGCTGTCGATCAGCAGGTCGTAGTCGCCTTTCTGTTCGATCACGGCGCGGGGAAAGGTGGAGGCGATGGCGACCACTTTGGCCCCGGCCTTTCGGGCGGCCTCCATGCCGACGAAGGCGTCCTCGAAAACAACGCAGTTTTCGGGCGGGACGCCGAGTTTCTTCGCGGCGAGCAGGTAGACTTCGGGGTCGGGCTTGCTGTGGGCGATCTCGGAACCGGAGGCGGCGGCATCGAAATACTGTGCGATGCGGCAGCGGTCGAGCACGAAATCGACGTTGACGCGCGGGGCGGAGCTGCCCACGGCAATCTTTACACCCCCGGCTTTCAGGGCTTCGAGCAGGGGAACGAGCCCGGTGGCGGGCTTCATGACGGGGTCGTATATTTCCCGGTATATCTCCTCTTTTTCCCGTGAGAGGCGCTCGACTTCGTCGGCGGGGATGTCGTCGCGGCCGAACAGGTGGCTCATAATGACGGCGTTAGTGGAGCCGAACCAGGGCAAGAGGGTGCCGGGGTCGAGGTCGGGGATGCCGTGCCGTTCGGCGAATTTCGCAAAGGCGCGGAGGTGGGCGTCGCGGTTGTCCACGATCACGCCGTCCATGTCGAATAGGGCTGCCTGAAGCATATATCTGTCTGTTAAAGGTTTTTGAATGTGTTTGTTGCGGCGTTTGGGCGTGAGCTTCGGGCCGCGGTGGGGCGGGTACTGTTTCAGCGGAACGGCAAGCCGTTCCGCTGAAATTGGCATTGGGCGAGTAGCTTTGTTCCCATGCTAATGGCGGCCTTAGCGCCGGGCCGCGAAGCTGCCGGGGGGAACGGCGCAAGGCCGAACCCGAGAGAGCGAATAGCGCGTTCCGTGAGCCCTCATGGGGGCGTGGGCGGCACTAATCGGGTAGTTACAGCCGATAAAGCAGGCAGCGCCTGCGCGCCAGCGGGACCTGAATAAGTCTTTCCAGTAGCCGCGGTAAGGCCGGGAGCGAGGAGCCGCCATTCGACAGAATGGCCGGGCCGCCGCCAGCGCCTTCGGCGCTCGCCCCCGGGCGGCAGCCCGAAAGTCACGTGACCCAGTGGTCTGTGGAAAGTTGTAAAGTTCCCACGCCAGTGGCGGCCTCTGCGCCGGGCCGCGAAGCGGCCGGGGGGGAGCGGCGCGAGGCCGAATCCGAAAGAGCGAGTAGCGCGTTCCGTCGGGAACGCCGGGCGCCCCCGAAGGGGGGCTACGTAGCGGCCCGAATCGGATAGCTGTGGCCGGTAAGACAGCTACCGGGGCGAGTCTGGACAAAAAGGGAAGATAGTTCCCGCGTCAGCGGTCAGGCCGGAGCCACCCCGGGCGCAGGCCTGGTGCCGCTGGGCACTCCAGCAGGGCTGTAACTACCCTTATGCTTCTCCGCTGGCTCCGGCCCGGAAAGGGTAATTATAGCCCGTAATACAGCTCACGGCTGCCGCATTAGCGGATCGGCCTGCAGCCATCTCCGGCGGCTGCCGAAAGGACTTCCTGCCACTCGTTTTGGCCTCGGTTGGCTGCGAATCGGGAATCAAAGAACGAACATTTCTCTTTCCTCGCTAAGGATGCAACCGGTTCCCGCCGGCCGTTAGGAAAGCTATTCCCGCACGTAGATCCGCTTGATGCGGGCCGAAACGGAGGTCAGCACTTCGTAGGAGATGGTTCCCAAAACCTGTGCCACTTCCCGGACGGTGGGCTTTTCGCCGAAAATCACCACCTCGTCCCCTTCGGCGGCTTCCGGCAGGGCGCTGATGTCGACCATGCAGGTATCCATGCAGATGTTCCCGATGGTGGGGCAGAGCACGCCCCGGATGCAGACATGTCCCGCGCCGCGCCCCAAGCCGCGGTCCATCCCGTCGGCATAGCCGATCGGGATGGTCGCCGTGCGCGTCGGCCCGCCAACCACCCCGCGCCGGTTGTAGCCCACCGTGTCGCCGTTGTCCAATTCTTTGATCTGCACGATCTGGGTCTTGAGTGTCGCCGCCACTTGCAGTTCGGGGTTTTCGATACCGTACAGCCCCACGCCGAGCCGTACCATGTCGAAATGGGCCTCGGGGAACCGGGCGATCCCCGCGCTGTTGCAGATATGGCGCAAAATTGAGGGATCGCCGAGGGCGTCAATGACGGTGCGGCTCATTTTGTCGAAAAGGGCGATCTGCTTCCGCGTGAACTCGTCCTCGGCGGGGTCTTCGGACGCGGCGAGGTGCGAAAAGATCGACCGCACTTTAACCCCCGGTTTGGCTTTGAGCAGAGTGCACAGTTCCGGCAGATCCCCCGGCACGAAACCGAGCCGGTGCATGCCGGTGTCCATCTTCAAATGTATGGACGCCCCCGTAATCCCCCGGCTGCGCATCTCGGCGGCGTAATTCCTTAAGGATGCGAAGGAGTATATTTCCGGTTCGAGGTCGTAGTCGGCCATCACGGCGAAGCTGCCGGGGTCGGAGTTCAGCACCACGATGGGCAGGTGGATGCCAGCCTCGCGCAGGGCGATCCCTTCGTCGGCGAAGGCCACGGCAAGGTAATCGACGCCTTCGTGCTGGAGCATGGCGGCGATCTCGCCGGAACCGGTGCCGTAGGAGTGGGCTTTGACCATCACCATCACTCGTGTCTCCGGTTTCAGCATGGCGCGGAAGTGCCCTAAGTTGTCGGCCAGCGCCGTGAGGTTCACCTCCAGCGTCGTCGTGTGGGTGCGTTTCTCCAACAGCCGCGATATGCGCTCGAAACCGAACGTGCGGCTCCCCTTAATCAAGATATACTGCCCGGCGAAGCGCTCTTTGTCGGTGTGGCGCAGGAAGTCATCGGTGGTGGCGTAGAAGTGCGCGTGTTCGGGCCCCAGTAAGTTCAGGAAATGGTGCGCGGCGGAGCCGATATTCGGCCCGATGCCGGTGAAGTCGCCGATACCGTGTTCCCCCACCAGTGCGGTGACCTGCCGGTAAAGTTCTTCGGGCCGGAGGCTGGTTTGCAATATATCGGAGAGGATCAAGGCCTTGGGTCGTTCCCCGGCGTTGTGGTCGAGGTAGTCGAGGGCGATGCCGAGCGAGGTGAGGTCGCTGTTGTAGGAGTCGTTGATGACGGTGCTGCCCAAGATCCCTTCGCGCAGCTCGAGGCGCATGGCGACAGGCTGGAGTTCCGTGAAAGGCTTGGGCGCGATGCCGAGGAGTTTGTAGAGTGCTGCGACGTGTGAGGCGTTCTCTCGCGAGGCGTAGTCGCCGAAGTGGGCGGTAATATCGCCCATTTCTGTCGCGGTCCACCCGTGCAGCCGCGCGGGCTCCTGTCCGCAGTATTTTTTGACGTGCCGGGCGATGAGGGGACTGTCGGCGTGGTAGATCAGGGCTTCGGCGCCCCGGAACAGCTTGAGTTTCTCGTCGAGTTTCTGCTCGTCGGAGTTGAAGTTCTCGCTGTGGGCGCCCCCTATGTTGGTGAGTATCCCGATCTGGGGCCGGATCATGGCCTCCAGCCGCTCCATCTCGCCGGGCTGCGAGATGCCGGCTTCGATGACGACCAACTGTTCGTCGCCTTCGATCATCAGCAGCGAGAGGGCCACGCCTAACTGGGAGTTGTAGCTCCGGGGGCTGCGCAGCAGTTTACCGGCCTTTTCGGGCCAGAGCTGGGCGATCCACTCTTTGACGACGGTCTTGCCGTTGCTGCCGGTGACGGCCGCGACGGTGCCGTTGTACTGGCTGCGGTGGTAGGCGGCGAGGGCCTGCAAGGCTTCGAGGGTGTCGGGCACGGTGACGAAGGTGGCGCCGGGCATGGCCTGGGCGGCATTGTCGGGCACGTATCCGGTCAGGAAACTGCGGACGCCGCGGCGGTAGAGTTCCCCGATATATTGGTGTCCGTCGTGGCTGGGCCCGGAGAGGGCGGCAAAAAGGGTGTCGGCGGGCCGGGCGATGTGGTTGCGGCTGTCGGTGGCCACGGCGGTGACGCGGCGGTCGCTGCCGTGGAGGGTGCCGCGGGTGACGGCGGCTATGTGGGAGAGGGTGTAATCCATAACGGAGCCTGTTTTATCGGCTTCGCAAAGTTACGTTTTTTTCGGGTCGGTGAAGTGGCGGTTTCGGGTGCCGGGCCGTGTCTTTTTTCCGTGAAGGGCCTTCCAGCGCCGCGGTGCAAAAGAAGATAGGCCCCGCGGTTTCGTTTTTCACTTGAGCCGGTTTGACGTCCTGATCCGGGCAATGCTTCACCGGCGTGCCCGCGGCACCAAACGCGGGCACGCCGGTTTATTTGGTGTGGCTGGAGCTTGCGAGGCCGCTTTTCAGCCGCGTTAGCGGATGATTGAGGGCCTTCGCGGGGAGAAGCTCCGGCCCGCCCGCTGTCGCGGGACGATTTTCGTTGGAGGCCCGTGAGGCCCCTGATTTGTCATCGGTGCGCTTCCCCCGCGCCGGCCCCGTTGGGGCTTTTATTAGAGTCTGCATAATCTTAAGGGCCGTCGCAGCGCCCGAGGCCGCCGCTGACGCAGGAACCAAGTTACTCGCTCTCTCGTTTTCGGTGCGCCGCCTGGTGGCCAAGCCGCAAAGCGGCTGGGCGGCGCACCGGCGACTCTCGCGAGTCGCGCTATTCGCTCAACGACATTCCGCGTCGGACACTCGAAAAAATATCCGGTCAGGCACAGAACCTGTCTAAGGATTCGCAGAGCCGGAACAAAACGATTAAACATCCAGCTTCACCACCGTGATCCCCGCCCCGCCGAACTCCTCGTGCTCGTCCGTGGCCGACAGCACCAGCGGCACCGTCCGCAGGTAACGCCGCACCTCCTCCTTCAGCGCCCCCGTCCCCTTGCCGTGCAGGATCGTCACCTGCGGGAAGCCCAGTACGATCGCCTCGTCCACGAACGCCTGCACCTCCTGCATCGCCTCCGCCGCCCGCATCCCGCGTATATCCAGCTGCTGCTTGAAATTGAGCCGTTTTTTCGACGTATCGTAGCTCTCCGCCGCAACGGTAGACACAGATACGGAAGTACTTCCCCGTACCAGCTTTTTGTACTCCGCGTGCGGCACGATCTCCAGCCGCGCTTTGTCCACCACCGTCGTGACATGGCCGAACGCCACCGTCGCTTTGCCCGTCCCCTGCAACGCCAG
This sequence comes from Rikenellaceae bacterium, assembly GCA_020859745.1. Lineage (GTDB taxonomy): Bacteria > Bacteroidota > Bacteroidia > Bacteroidales > Rikenellaceae > Rikenella. The sequence continues at coordinate 306 of JAJBVQ010000233.1, read as the reverse complement.
CACCTCGCCTACCGCCTGCTGCCCCTTAAGCCGCACATGGAATCCCGGTTCGATCTCCCGCAGCTTCTCCGGCTTCTTCGCCGCAGCAGCGGTTTCCGGAGCCGAAGCCGCACGTTCCGCCCGACGCTCTTTGCGCCGGGTCTCCCGCTCCCGCAGCTGCTTCATCTTCCGCGCGATCGGATCGTCATCCCCCTCCGGCAACGCAGCCGTGTCGCTCCCCGCAATGCGGTTCCGGAACTCGTCGAAATCGGCCCGCACCGCCCGCGTCCGCTCTTTCGAGGCCTCCGCCTCCCGGATCTCCCGGAT
>JAJBVQ010000025.1 GCA_020859745.1 Rikenellaceae bacterium | reverse complement strand
AAATCTTTCTCGCCTCCGTTGCTGATCTGGAACTGGCGCGTCAGGGTTTTGCCCGGCGGCGGGGCGCTGACAGTCGAGAAGCCGGAGGAGTAGTCGGCGCGTGGAGCGAGCTTCAGCTCGGCGCGCGAAAGGGCCGAGAAGTCCTCGGCGAAAATAACGGTCGCCTCCACGGGATCGGGCTGCTTCACGCCGTCGACCGTCAGGGCGAAGCCGAAAGCATATTTGCCCCAGAGGTCGGCTTTGGCGGCGTCGAGGGTCATTACGATCTCGCTGCGCTCGCCGGGTGCGAGGGTCGCTTTCCGGGGCCGCACGGTCAGCCAGACGGGCAGCGACGAGCCGTCGATCCCGACCCGGACAGGGCTATTCCCGCCGTTGGCGATACCCAAGGTGCGGACAGTGGCCTTGCCGCGCGGCAGGGTGCCCAGCACGAGGCTCCGGTCGGCGATGCGCAGGCCGCCGGCCACGCGGAACGGGTAGTCGTCCTGAATGGTGCGCGGCCGCCCTTCGACGTTGCCGGTGATGGTCAGCCGGATGCTGCCGCGGGGGTCGTTGCTCAGGATGCTGATGACTGTCTCGAACTTGCCGGGGCGGTTGGCCGGGTCGAACGTGATTTTGATGTCGCCCGCTTTGCCGGGCAGCACGGGCTCTTTGCTGAACTGCGGGTAGGGGCAGCCGCACGAGACGCCGACGCTGTTGATTACCAGCGGCAGGGTGCCTTCGTTCCGGAACCGGAAGGTGTGGCTCACGTCGCCGTCCACCTCTTTGATGTTCCCGAAATCGTAGGTATAGCTTTCGAAGACCATTTTGGCGGTTTTCAGCCCTTCGGCCCGGGCCGCGCCGTACAGGCTTGGCAGCAGGGCGAGCCATGCGATCAGCTGTTTCATAGCGTTCGGTTTATTTCAGGAAATGAGCGGCGACGGCAGCCGCTTCGCCCAGGATAATCGCATTGGCAGTGATGACGGGCAGCGGCTTGCGGTCTTCGTGAGCGACGTGGATCAGGGTGGGGATCATCAGGGCCAGCCCGACCGCCGCGCCTTCGATCCACCACGGCAGGCCGGGCAGGTCGATGTTGACGATTACCACCGTGGCGACGAAATAGTGTATGAAGGCGGCTACATTGGTGTGCCGCGGCAGCTTTTGGATAATCATCGGGATCACGTCGATCAGGCCGATGGCCAACCCCAACAGGATGGAAAGTAAAAAGGTGTTCATAGGTGATGTTTATTTGATTTTGTCGTAATAGTGCAGGTCGATCACGCGCCCGTTTTTGACGGCGGCCTTCCGGAAGATGGCCGCCCGCCGGAACCCGGCTTTTTCGAGCACCCGCATCGAGGCGGCGTTGTGGCCGAAAACGGTGGCGAAGAGCCGTTGTATGTCCGTGGCGGCGAAAATATGCGCGGCCAGCGCCCCGACCGCTTCGCTCATCACACCGCGGCCCCAGTATGCCTCGCCGAGCCAGTAGCCCACTTCGGCGCTGATGCGCTCCACGTCGGTGCCGGGCACGTAACCGATACCGCCCACCGCTTCGCCGCCGATCACGATGGCGAAGTCCCGGACCGGATCTTTACCCGATGCTACGGCAATAAATGCGTCGGCATCGACCCGCGTGTAGGGATGCGGAAAGAGGTCGCGGACGTTGTTCCAGATGCGGACATTGTCCGCATGCCGGGCTAGCGACAAGGCATCCTCCGGCACGAAAGGCCGCAGGATGAAGCCGTTGCATTCGATCCGTATAGGGTTATTGTTCATCGTTCCGGGGTTTATGCGTCGATCACGCCGGAGCCGACCAGTTCGCCGTCCGGGGCGTACCATGCGGCGAACTGGCCCGCCGTGACGCCGCGCTGCGGCTCGGCGAAGTCGATCACGCCCCATCCGTTCCCGTCGATATGCAGCGTGGCTTTCTGTAAAGGCTGCCGGTACCGGATCCGCACCAAATAATCCCGGCAGGGGTCGGTTGGGGCCATGGCCAGGTCGGGCCGCACCCAGTGCATTTCATCAGGCCGTATGCGCAGCCCTTTCCGGTAAAGTCCCGGATGCCGGTCGCCCATGCCGACGTAGATCGTGTTGCTCTCCACGTCGGTGGCGATCACGAAGAGCGGTTCGGGCTTTCCCCCGACGTTCAGCCCTTTGCGCTGCCCAATGGTGTAGAAGTGCGCTCCATTATGTTCGCCGACTTTCGCGCCGTCGCTTTGGTCGTATTTATAAGGTGAGTAAGGGTCATGTGCCGGATCGTCGTATCCCGCCCAATCCTGCGGGATCTCGATAATGGCGCCACCCTGCCGCGCGGCCAGCTTCTGCTGCAAAAAGACGGGCAGATCCACCTTCCCTACAAAGCATATCCCCTGCGAATCTTTCCGTTCGGCGGTGGCGAGCCCCTGTTCGGCGGCGATGCGCCGCACCTCCGGCTTTTCTAAATCCCCGATGGGAAACAATGCCTTGGAGAGCTGTTCCTGGTTGAGCTGGCAAAGAAAATAGCTCTGGTCTTTATTGGGATCGTCGCCGGCGATCAGCCGGTGATAGGTATGGCCATCAGTCGGGCTGACGACGGTATCGGTTTTGCAGTAGTGTCCGGTCGCCACGTAATCGGCCCCCAGATCCAAAGCGGCCTTGAGGAAGGCGTCGAACTTGATCTCGCGGTTGCAGAGCACATCCGGGTTCGGGGTTCGTCCCCGCCCGTACTCGGCGAACATGTAGTCTACCACCCGCTGCCGGTACTGCTCGCTGAGGTCGATGAAGTGGAATTCGATGTCGAGTTTCTTGGCCACCAGCTCGGCGAAGACGCGGTCGTCGTACCACGGGCAGTCGCCGGCCAGAGTGCCCGTGGTGTCGTGCCAGTTGCGCATGAACATCCCCACGACGTCGTACCCCTGTTCCTTGAGCACCCACGCGGCGACGCTCGAATCCACGCCGCCGGACAGGCCGACGACCACGCGCTTATTCTTTTTCGGTGTGTTGCTTTCCATGGTTAATTACTCCTTTTTCGGGCCGTAGCCTGCGCGGCCGTTGGCCGTTCTACTGGCCTGCCGACCGAGATATGCTATGCCTTATTGCGGGCCTCCGCGGGGGGAGGCTGCGGGCCGCCAGAGGAAAATCATTGCGGCACCAAAGATAACGGTTTTCGGCGGGATTTTTGTATGGGTGTTTTCGGGCTGGAGCCTGCGGAGCGTTTGCAACGCAGTTACGGGCCGTTTTACGGCCCGTCGGCCTTGCGCCCAAGCGCAAAGGCGCTTCGGGGGGTGGGCGCAGGCCGAAAAAGAGACAATCGGAATGTCTTTCAGCCGCAAAAACATTACCTTTGCTTATTCAGAGAAAATTCAAAGCTCACGTTATGCCGAAGATTTCGCGAACCGGCCACGAGGTGCCGGCCTCACCCATCCGAAAGCTCGTCCCTTATGCCGAAGAGGCTAAGCGCCGGGGCGTGCATGTCTATCACCTGAACATCGGGCAACCGGATATTCCCACGCCGGACGAGGCGCTGGCGGCGATCCGGGGGATCGACGTGCGGACGATAGCCTATACCCATTCGGCTGGGATCGAGAGCTACCGCGAGGGGCTGGCGCAATTCTATACCGACCGGGGGCTGCCGCTTACGGGCGAGCAGATCATCGTGACGACAGGGGGGTCGGAGGCCATTCTCATGGGGATGCTGGCGACGTGCGACAAAGGAGACCAGATTATCGTCCCGGAGCCGTACTACGCCAATTACAACGGCTTCGCGGCGGAGGCGGGGGTCGAGATCGTGCCGGTAAGGTCGTTCATCGACGACGATTTCGCGCTGCCGCCGATCGCGGAGTTCGAAAAACTGATTACGGACAGGACGCGGGGGATTCTTATTTGCAACCCGAACAATCCGACGGGGTACCTGTACAGCGGGGAGGAGATCCTGCAACTGCGGGATATCGTGCTGCGGCACGACCTGTTCCTGATGGCGGACGAGGTGTACAGCGATTTCTGCTACAACGGGGCCAGGCACCATTCGGTGCTGGCGCTGGAGGGGATGGACGAGCATGTGATCATGATGGACTCGATTTCGAAGCGGTTCAGCATGTGCGGGGCGCGGATCGGGGCGCTGGTGAGCCGGAACCCGCAGGTGATCGACGCGGCCCTCAGGATGGGGCAGGCGCGGCTCTGCGCGCCGTATGTGGGGCAGGTGGCGGCGGAGGCGGCCTTGCACACGCCGAAGAGTTATTTCACGACGGTGCATGACGAATACGAGGCGCGGCGCAATTTTATGGTCAATGCGCTGAACCGGATGGAGGGGGTGAAGTGTCCCATGCCGCGCGGGGCGTTCTATGCGATCGCGGAGCTGCCGGTGGACGATGCGGACCAATTCGCGCAGTGGATGCTGGAGCATTTCGAACACAAGGGCAATACGGTGATGGTGGCCCCGGCGTCGGGGTTTTACGCGAAGCCGGAAACGGGACGGCGTCAGGTGCGGCTGGCCTATGTGCTGAACATTGACGATCTGCGCGGGGCGATGGAGACGCTGGAGGTGGCGCTGAAGGCGTATCCGGGGAGGACGTTGTAATTCCCGGTGTTTTTTGTTCCCGCGGCGGCGGAGGGCGTAAGCCCGGAACCGCAGGGGGGGGGCTGGCCTGACAAACGCCGGTACGGTGGGAAACGCCTCATGGTAATGGCGGGCCGGAGCCTGCGGAGGTCGAAGCCGAGTTTGCGAGGGTTGCAGGCCTCCGCGTCCGGAGGCTGCGGCCTGCGCGGCTCTACGAGCCGCATGGGATGGGAACCGGACCTTTCGCTTTAACGGCGTGCCCCCCACGGGGTAGCACGAAGCCGAACTGGTGATATGCGGGGTATTGACTGTGTTTCAGGCGTCGGGGGCAGTGCAAAACTGATTGATTTGATGATTATATAGAAGATGCAATATCCGACCACAGTCCGGTATGCCGAAACGATACTGAACCCCGACGGGCTGCTGCGCAGCCTGCCGGGGCTTTCTTCATCCGTGCCGCCCGATTTCTCGTCGGGAGCCTACGGCGTGGTGTTCCGGGTGGAGGTGGCGGGGAAACCGTGCGCCCTCAAGTGCTTTACGCGCCACCAGCCGGGTCGGGCGGAAGCCTACCGGCGGATCGTCCGGATACTGGACGGCGTGCGCGAATCGGAGGAGGGCAGCCGCTATCTGGTGCCTTTGCAATGGCTGGAGGACGAGATCACGGTATTCGGCGAAGACGATACCGCCTCGGTGTATCCGGCGGTGTTGATGGATTGGGTCGAGGGACGGTCGCTGACCCGCGAGATCGCGGCAGCGGTTTCGTCGTCGGACAAAGAGGCTTTAGGGCGTTTGTCCGAAGCGTTCGACAGGATGGCGTTGTGGCTCCTGGCGCAGCCGTTCGCGCATGGCGACCTGAAACCGGACAATATTATGGTGCGGCCCGACGGCGGATTGGCATTGATCGATTACGACGGGCTCTACCTGCCGGAGATGGCCGGGGAGCGGGCGCGCGAGATCGGTACCGAGGGCTTCCGCCATCCGGAGCGGTCGGAAACGGTTTTCGGCAAGCATATCGACGATTTCCCGGTCGCGCTCATCAGCCTCGGCCTGCGGGCATTGGCGCTTTGGCCGGAACTGTACGGGCGGTTCGGCGGGACGTCGCTGCTGCTGTTCGATCCGCAGCTTCTGGCGGGAGGGGATTGTCCTGCCTACAATCATTTGAAAAATACGGAACTGGCGGCTGATCCGCTGTTCGCTATGCTGGGATCGGGTGCGGAACGGATGGACGGGTTGCCGGAGGCTTTGGCGGCGCACTTGCCTGCCGGAGCGGCTGTCGGGATTTCGGAGTACGATTATATGGGAGAGGCCGGGCGCGAGGGTATCCGGCTGGTGCGGCGGGGAGGTAAATACGGCTTTGTAGGAGCGGGCGGAAGGGTTGTGGCGGAGTGTGCATACGACCGGGCGCGGGAGTTCTCGGAGGGTGCGGCGGCGGTGTGCCGGAAGGGGTTGTGGGGCTTTATCGGTACGGAGGGAGAGTGGTTGCGGGAACCGGAGTACGAGGATTGCGGCGATTTTTCGGAGGGGCTGGCGCCGGTCTGCATCGGCGGGAAGTGGGGCTTCGCGGACGGGGAGTTCAGGCTCCTGTCCCGGCCGAGGTTCGACGATGCGTGGCCGTTCGCGGAAGGGAGGGCACTGGTGCGGAAAGGCTTCTTATATGGATACGCGGGGCCGGACGGGAAGATGGCGATCCCGGCGCGCTACGATTTCGCGCAGGGGTTCCGCGAGGGGGCGGCGTGTGTGATGGTAAAGGGCCTGTACGGCTATATCGACCGCCGGGGACGCTATCTGGTAGAGCCTGAGTTCGATTATGCGCGGTCGAAACGCGACGGCCGCGCGTATGTGGAGCGGGAGGGGAAGGGGAGTGAGATAGGGCTTTGAGGCGAATCCTGGCTTATTCGTTCCGGCCCCAGACCAATGAGATACCCAGGCGCAAATCTAACGCGCCGGACACCGTGCGGCCTTCGGAGTAGCCGTCGAATAGGTTTTTCTTAAGGGATTGCATCCGATAGCCGACCGAAGCGTTGAACCGGACTATACGCGAGACCCGGATGTCCATGCCGAACGACGGAGTAATCAACCAACCGCCGGTATTATAATCGGGATTGTACAGTTCTCCGGATTCTTCGCCGGAAACGATATCCATAAAATCGGATACGGCTTTGGGATCGAACGCGTACCCTGCATCGAGCGACAGGAACGGACGCACGTCGCCACCCGTAAAATATCCTTTGAGATTCAGTGCCAACGGTATGCACCAGGTACCGGTCTGGCTGTTGTAGTCGCCGCCGGTCGCCACGCCGACGAACCAGTGCGGACTGAGCTGGAGGCCTCCCAGCAGGCGGATCGAAGTCCATGTGGTGCCTCTGTGCCCGGCCCGCAGTCCGTACCCGAAGTTGAAATCCAACACGACGGCTTTATCGACGGGCGCTCCCCAGCGACTGTATCTGAACCCCCCGATCTTTTTCACGTCTGCGGTGGACGGGATCAAACTTTCGATCCGGTCGAGGCCGAGGATCAGGAACCGGCCGTACATG
>JAJBVQ010000181.1 GCA_020859745.1 Rikenellaceae bacterium | reverse complement strand
GCCACGGGGACGGGCGGCGGGGCGGTTTTCGGCAAACGGCTGCGCATCGAGGCGGTGAAACCGAACCGCCTCAAGATCGACCTGAAGTTCCCGGGCAAGTATATCCAGCGGGGCAAACCGCTGAACGCGACCTTGCACGGCGAGTGGCTGACGGGCGCGCGGGCGGGTGACCTGCGTTACACGATCGAGACGGAGTTCACGGCGGTGCGCAACGGTTTCGATGGCTACAAGGGTTATGTGTTCGACAACCGCTACCGCACTTTCCGGCCGGAGAGCGCGCCGGAGATCACAGGGACTACGAATGCGGAGGGGAACGCGACGATCACGGCGACATTGAACGGGGGCGAGAAGGCGGGGGGTTTGTTGCAGGCCAATATCACCACGCGGCTGTTCGAACCTTCGGGCGAGGCGAGCGTGGACGGGCAGACGATGCTTTATTCGCCGTTCACCTCCTATGTGGGGATCAAGGCGCCGGAGGGGGCGGAAGACCAGTTGAACATGGGGCAGGACTACACGTTCGGCATCGCTACGGTGACGCCGGGCGGGGTTCCGGCGGGGGGCAAGAGTGTCGAGGTGTGCGTTTACAAGGTGGACTGGTATTGGTGGTGGAGTTCGGAGCGGAACGAGCTGGCGCGGTACGTTTCGGACCGCGACCTGACACCGGTGCGGCAGGAGCTGGTGGAGACTTCGGCGATGGGAGGCAAGGCGACCTACAAATTGAATATTCCGAAGGAGGATTGGGGGACTTATTACGTGACGGCGCGGAATATGGAGAGCGGCCACGAGGCGGCGGTGCTGGTCTACATGGACTGGCCGGACTACGGCAACCGCCGCAATGACGGGGCGGGGGCAATGCGGCTTGCGGTGTCGCTGGACAAGAAGTCGTACAATGTGGGCGACAAGGCGACGGTGAGCTTCCCGGGGGTGAAGGGTGCGCGGGCGATCGTTTCGGTCGAGAACGGCTCGCGGGTGCTGAAGACGTTCCTGCTGGAGTGCGACGGCGACGGCCCGGCGAAGTACAAGTTCGAGGTGACGCCGGACATGCAGCCGAATGTCTATCTGAACGTGACGCTGTTGCAGCCGTACGGCAAGGTGGAGAACGATCTGCCGGTACGGCTGTACGGGATCGTGCCGCTGGTGGCGACCTCGGCGGGGAGCAGGCTGGAGCCGGTGATCGGCTGCCCGGACGAGGTGCTGCCGGAGTCGGAGATGACGATCACGGTTTCCGAGAAGAGAGGGAAGGCGTGCGCCTACACGCTGGCGCTGGTGGACGAGGGATTGCTGGACCTGACGCGGTTCCGCACGCCGGATCCGTGGGGGACGTTCAATGCGCGGGTGGCGCTGGGGGTTTCGACGTGGGACATTTATAACGATGTGCTGGGAGCTTACGGTGGCCGGATCGAGCAGATGTTCGCCATCGGGGGCGACGATGCCCTTAATCCGGCGGCCAAGGCGTCGGTGAACCGGTTCCCGCCGGTGGTGCGCTACCTCGGCACGTTCGAGCTGGGAAGCGGCAAGACGGCGACGCACAAGGTGAAGCTGCCGGCTTATATGGGGCGTGTGCGGGTGATGGCGGTGGCTGTGGCGCAGGACGCGGACGACGGGAATGGGGCGTGGGGTTCGGCGGAGAGGTCGGTGGCGGTGCGGGCGCCGTTGATGGTGCTGGGTTCGGCTCCGCGCTCGGTGGCGCCGGGGGACGAGTTCGTGGTTCCGGCGACGCTGATCGCCACGCAGGACGGGATCGGGAATGTAACTGCATCTATTACTGCGGACAAGAATATCTTTACGGTGGTGGGGTCGGCACAGCAGGCGGTTACTTTGAATAAGAAGGGGGACAAGATCGTCTTGTTCCGCCTGAAGGTGAAGGATGCGGTGCCTGCGGGCGTCGTGGCTGGCGGCCATATCGGGATCACGGCGGCGGGGGGCGGCAAATCGTCCCGTTACGGGATGGATATTCCAATGCGGACGCTGGCTCTGCCGGTGTCGTCGGGGCGGAGCTATACCGTGGCGGCGGGTAAGACGTGGGAGGGCGATGCGGCTTTGCAGGGGATGCCGGGCACGCAACGGCTGATGCTGGAGGTATCTTCGATGCAACCGATCAACGCGGCGCAGCGGATGGAGTACCTCTCCACTTATCCGTACGGGTGTATCGAGCAGATCACTTCGGCGGTCTTCCCGCTGTTGTACCTGCCGGATATGGCGGACCTGTCGGGGAACGAGTTGGCTACGGCACAGTCGAAGGTGCGGCTGGTGCTGAACAAGTACAAACAGTATGCGACGCCGGACGGCTCGATGGGCTACTGGCCGGGCGAGGCGTCGCCGAGCCCGTGGGGCTCGGCCTATGCGCTGCACCTGATGACGGTGGCGGGGCATAAGGGTTATACTCTTCCGGCGGGCATTTACGAGCGGCTTAAGGCGGCGGTCAAAAGCATGGCGGTGCGGTGGAACGCTTCGCAGTACGGCTACCTCAATTTGGTGCAGGCTTACCAGCTCTATGCGCTGGCCCTGGCGGGCGAGCCGGAGATCGGGGCGATGAACCGCCTGAGGCAGAGCGGCGAGATGACGGCGGAGGCGCGGTGGATGCTGGCGGCGGCCTATGCGGCGGCGGGCCGGGCCGATGTCGGGCGCACGGTGGTGGCGGGTGTTCCGGGTACCGGGGCGGACTCCACGCTGACGGGCGATGCGCTGCTGGCACAGCGGGTGCTAACTTACGGGTCGTCGCAGCGGGCGCAGGCGGTGCAGCTCTTAGGGTCTTCGCTGCTGGGGATGCAGGGCGAGGCGGCGCAGCTGGCGGGGCTGATCTCGCGCGAGCTGGCGTCGGACGAGTGGATGAGCACGCAGACGACGGCGTGGTGCATGATGGCGATGGGCGAGTATGTGGCGCGGAGCGGCAAGGTGTCGGCGCTGGATTTCGACTGGAGTGCGGCGGGACGGCGCGGGCAGGTGTCGTCGGATTCGAAGAAGATGATGTGGACGGGTGAGTGGGACAATCCGGGCTCGGGCAAACTGTCGGTGACGAACAAGACGAAGGGGACGCTCTATATCCGGGCGGCGGCTTCGGGGATCTCGTCGGGACGGGGCGTCGAGGAGGCTTCGGACGGTATTTCGGTGTCGGTGCGCTATCTGGACGGGACGGGGCGTGCGGTAGATGCGGCTTCGCTGGCGCAGGGGACGGATTTCGTGTCGGAGGTGACGGTGCGCAACCTGACGGCGGAACCGCTGTTCAACCTGATGCTGACGGAACCGGTGGCTTCGGGCTGGGAGATCCGGCCGGACGCGGCTTCCTTGCCTGCGGGGGTGGAATACCGCGATTTGCGGGACGACCGGGCGGACAGCTTTATCCCGCTGTTGCCGGCGGGGGAGACGGTGACGGTGCGGACGCGCCTGAATGCGACATATGCGGGGACTTACACGCTGCCGTCGGTACGCTGCGCGGCGATGTATGACGGCAAGGTGGCGGGAAATACAGCGTCGGGGATCGCTAAAGTCGATTAAAGGGGTTCGGTTATTTTGCAGGGTGTCGTCTGTCGAACGGTTGTTTTTTGAATTTCGGCGGCGAGCGTAGCGAGCCGCGCGGGCCGAGAGCGAGTAGCCGAGTTTCCGCGAAGCGGGCGGCCCGGAGCCACCCCCGGCGGAGGGCCGCTATAGGGTAATTACAGCCCTAACGGTGTGCCCGCGGCACCTCCGCTGGCTCCGGCCGGAATTGCACAATGCCGCCTGCGGCAAGGTAAAAACCCGGCGTACCCCACAAAAATAATCGAACGAATAACGAGTTATGCACACGATATTAACAATAGTGGTTGCCGCCGGTTCCGGGACGCGGATGGGAACGGAGATACCCAAACAATTCCTGACCGTTGACGGTGAGCCGATTGTAATGAAGACCCTGCGGCGCATGGATGAAGGCGTCGCGAGGTTTTTGACAGGATGTTCACCGGATGTGGATAAAACCGTCGGTAATTTACCGAATGTGGATAACAGTGTTCATAAGTTGGCGCTCGTGCTGCCTGAAGCCTATATCCCGTACTGGCGGGAGTTGTGCGAAAAGCATCGTTTCGGAATCCCGCATACGGTGGTTCCAGGCGGGGAAACGCGGTTCCACTCCGTGAAAAACGGGCTGGGGGCTTTTCCGGAGGCGGATATCGTATTGGTGCACGACGGCGTGCGGCCGCTGGCCGGTGACGGGGTGGTCGCCCGCGTTATCCGGACGGCAATGGCGCTCGGGGCGGCGGTGCCGGTGGTGCCGGTGGTCGATTCGCTGCGGAGGATCTCCGGCGGGGATGGGCACAGCGTGGCGGTGGACAGGGCGGAGTTCCGGGCGGTGCAGACGCCGCAGGGGTTCCGGGGAGATTTGCTCCGGGAGGCGTATTCAATGCCGTATGACGAACGGTTTACGGACGACGCCTCGGTGGTGGAGCTTTCGGGGCTCGGAGCGGTGGCGCTGACGGAGGGGAGTCCGGCCAATATCAAGATCACGACGCCGGCAGACCTGGCGGTGGCGCAAGTTTTGCTGGAAGGGTGATTTTTCCGGCTCAGGGGGTTGCGCCTCTGCCGAAAAAGTTTATATTTGTAGAACGAAACCGGACATTTCGCAAATGCGGGTTTCGTTCTTTTCCCTTTTGCCCGAATTTAAATCCCTGAGGCTATGATCAAGATACTGGACCAGCAGAATACCATACTTTCGCGCTATGTGGCGCAGATGCGCGACGAGGTGACGCAGCGCGACCCGATGCGCTTTCGCCGCAACCTGGAGCGGACGGGCGAGGTGATCGCCTACGAGATCAGCAAAACGCTGAATTACAAGCCTCAGACGGTGATCACGCCGCTGGGCGAGGCGGAGATGCTGCTGCCTGCGGACGAGGTGGTCATCGCCTCCATCCTGAGGGCGGGGATACCGATGCACAACGGGTTCCTCAATATCTTCGACAATGCTTCCAACGCCTTTGTGTCGGCATTCCGCAAGTACAGCAAGGACGGGACGATGAAGATCGTGCTGGAGCAGGTGACCACGCCGGATTTGGAGGGGAAAGTGCTGATCATCGTGGATCCGATGCTGGCGACGGGGGCGTCGATCGAGCTGGCGTACTATGCTTTGCTGGAAAAGGGCGGGGTGCCGTCGCATACCCATTTGGCGGCCGTGATCTCGTCTTCGGATGGGGTGGAATATGTGCAGAAACGGCTGCCGATGGACCACGTGACGCTCTGGACGGCGGCGGTGGACGAGGAGCTGACGGTCAAGTCCTATATCGTGCCGGGGATCGGCGACCCGGGGGACTTGGCGTACGGGAAAAAATTGTGACCCTGCGATTATTAAGGCCTGCATAAAATGGGGGACGGTTCCTTTGCAAAGGAACCGTCCTCTTTCGTTTCCGGTTTTTGTTCGTTGTTTTTTCCGCGCCTGACCATTCAGCAAGCAGTAACTACCTCATTCGGGGCGGCCCACATTGACAGGAGAACACAGTTGTCCGCTCTTTGGGATTTGAGCCGCGGTACCTGCAGGCACATCGGTAAGGCTGTTACTACCCAAAGCGGCATGTGCGCGGCTTACTGCTATCACGGAGAGCTGGCTATTCGCTCTTTTGGGCTCAGCGTGTCACCACTGGGACGGCTGGGGGTACGGGGACTTTTTTCGGTCGCAGCCTGCGGGGGCTGCGTTAGCAGGCCTTCGCCCGGGGTGGCTGCGGCCCGCCCGCTATCGCGGAGACCTGGCTACTCGCCTTCGTATGTTCGGTTTTGCGCCCAGCCCGGAGCCACCCCCGGCGCAGGGCTGGTGCCGCTGGGCACTCCAACCGGACTGTAACTACCCTTATGGCTCCGGCCTGACTGCGGGCGCGCAAGCGTTGCCTGTTTTGTTGGCAGTAATTACCCGATACGGCCTTGCGCCGTTCCCCCCGGCCGCTTCGCGGCCCGGCGCGAAAGCCCGCCGCTAACGCGGGAACTTTTAAGGCCAAAACTATCCGAGCCGCAACGGTACGGTACCTGTTTGTACTGTATCGCGACCTTCAGGTCGCGCAGCCCGGAGCCACCCCCGGCGCAGGGCTGCAAAAGCATCCCTACGCTGGCTTCGGGCTTGCCATAAAGCCGGACTGACCGCCAGTGCGGTATCTTAGTTATTCGCTTTTTCGTTTCGTCGACCAGTCAGCTTGCGCGGCCCGAATCGAGTAGCGTAGCAAGAGCTCGGCGGCCCGCCGTTGACAGGAGAACACAGTTTTTTCGCCCTTCCGGATTGGGCCTGTGGTGCCTTCCTCCGCTGGCGCGAAAACGATACGGTCTTAAAGGGAGTGTCGTTTATTTGAAAGTCATGGTGAATACCGATCCGGGGCCTTCCGCCGCCGGGCGGTATTTGAGCGTGCCACCGTGCAGGCGCATGATCTGGCGCGAAAGGCTCAGCCCCACGCCCGACCCGCCCGTCTTAGTCGTGAAGAACGGGATGAAGATGTGGTCGGCCACCTCCGGCGGGATGGTCGGCCCGTTGTTTTCGACCGTCAGGATCACCTGCTCGCGGCTGTCCACCGTGGCCGAGAACGAAATCTTCGGATGCTCGGTCTCCAGCGTCGCCTCGATGGCATTTTTGAGCAGGTTGATAGCCACCTGGCTCACCAGCCCGCGGTCGGCGTAGAGGATCAGGTCGTCCGGCTCGACCCGGATGCGGATGTCCACCGGCCGTGCTCCTTCCGGAACCGTCGCCAAAGCCAGCGCCCGGAGGTTCTCCATGAACTCCTTCACGTAGAACAGGGTCGGTTCCGGCGCGGGCAGCCGGGTGAACTTGCGGTAGGATTCGACGAACGAAATAAGGTTCTTGGCCGTCTGGCTGATGGTCTCCAGCCCCTGCCGGATCTGCTTGTCGTCCTCTTCGCCCACGCGCTCGACCAGCGAGTCGCTGATGGAGGTGATGGGGTTGATGGAGTTCATGATCTCGTGGGTCAGCACGCGGATCAGCCGGATCCACGATTCGATCTCGCGGTCCGAAAGCTCGTTCTCGATGTCGGTCAGGGCCAGGATCTTGAGGGTCTCTCCGCGCCGGACGATGGTGGAGGCGTGCACTGAAAGGG